>JAFTLM010000182.1 GCA_017455945.1 Clostridia bacterium
CAGAAAAAGCGCCGAAATCGGCAGGGAAGAAACCGTTTTCTTCGCGCACGGTAATAGGCGTTGTTTGTATCATTATGGCACTTGCCGTTACTTTCGGTGTAGCGCCGTTTGTGAACCGTTTTGCAGACCAAAAGGTCGATATAGTAAGGCTCAAAACGGATATTGATCGAGGTTCTGTAATCAGTGAAGAAGACCTTGAAACGGTAAACGTCGGTGCATATAATCTGCCCGATAACGTGATAAAAGACAAAAACTACGTTATCGGAAAATATGCCGCAGCAGACCTTTTTGCGGGCGACTATATTTTTGAAAGCAAGCTCTCGGATGACAACAAAAGCGCGGATGACGTGCTGGGAAGTCTTGACGGCAAAAAAGTTGCCGTATCGGTTGCGATAGGCAATTTTGAAAACGCGCTTTCAAGCAAAATAGAGAATGGCGATATTGTAAGCGTTATCGTATATGACAAAGAGCACGCCACGTCATATATTCCCGAGGAACTCAAGTACGTAAGAGTAGTTACCGTTACTTCGCCCGACGGCGTGGATACAGACAAGGCGGAGGTGGGTACGAAATTTGAAACCGTTACCGTTCTTGCAACGGCGGAGCAGGCAGAAAGACTTGCGTATTTCAATTCTACAACGGACGTACATTTTGCGCTTGTATACAGAGGAGATGAGGCAATGGCGAATGAATATATAAAGGTGCAGGATGCATACCTTGCTTCTCATCCCATAAACAATACCCCGAAAAAGGAGGCAGACAATGGGTAAGATGATAGCGGTATGGGGTTCACCGGGCAGCGGTAAGACTACTCTCTCGGTAAAGCTCGCGGAAGCACTGTATAACCGTTCTCGCGGAAAAAACTCTGTTATCGTTGTATTTACCGATATTGTCACGCCCTCAATTCCTGTTGTTTTTCCGAATTTTCGCGCCGAAGATGTATATTCCATAGGTACAGTTCTTTCTAAACCCGATTTTTTTGCAGACGACGTTGTTTCAAATATGGTTATGGCTAAAGACAGAATGAATATAGGGTATCTCGGATACAAGGATAGTGAAAACAGCCACAGTTTTCCCGAATATAACGAGGGGAGAGCCAAATATCTCTATGATATTCTTCTCGGAATTGCCGATTACGTTATAGTTGACTGTATGTCGCTTCCCGATGCGAACAACCTTACGAAAGTTGCGCTTGAAAATGCAGAGCAAAAGGTGATACTTTGGACGCCCGATCTCAAAAGCATGAGTTTTCGTATGTCACAACTTAAAACGTTTGATTCCCGCGGATATATGAAAGAAAGAGATTTTTTGGTAATGAACGTTGCAAGGCAGGAATTTGAACTGGCTGCGGCAGATGCGGTCTTGCATCTCGGCAAGATAGACGTGACAGTGCCGTATTGTGTCGCACTTACGGAGCAGTATATGGAAGGCGTGCTCTTTGAACCCTTGAAAGACAAAAAATTTATGCAGGCAATAAAAGCCATTGCGGAAAGGACGGTGTAATTATGCCTCAGATAGAACTTCCCATTCTTGTAAACCTTGCTCAAAGCTATATTGCAAAAAACTATGCTATGGCTCTGATAGATAAAAATAAGACGGAGGAGCTTCGTGCGTATATAGTAAAATATCTTTATGACAAGGGGTATTCCGTTTGCGGATATGACGGTAAAGCGCTTGCAGACAGACTTTTTTCTGAAATGGCGGAATATTCTATTCTTACGGAATATCTTAAAGACCCTACGCTTGAGGAGATAAATATAAACGGGTGGGATGACGTTGCGCTTACCCATCTTGACGGCAGAATAGAAAAGGCGAAAGAACATTTCTTTTCTCCGGGGCACGCTATCGACGTTGTTAAAAAGCTTCTCAGTCATTCGGGTATGGTCATAGACAATGCTTCGCCCATAGCGCAGGGACATTTGCCGAACAACACCCGTATAACGGCGCTTAAAGAGCCTATTGTGGATGCCGACAGAGGTATAGCGGTATCTATACGTATGCTTCACCCTGCAAGAGTAGACAGAGAGAATCTTTTGAAAAGCGAATCTATCACGGAAGAGATGCTTTGCTTTCTTGAAACCTGTATGAGATACGGTGTATCTTTTGTTATTGCAGGAAGAACGTCATCGGGTAAGACTACTCTTCTTAACAGCTTGCTTGGCTCTATACCCGACGGTAAAAGAATATATACCATTGAAAGTGGTGCAAGAGAGCTTTCTCTTGTAAAGCGCGATGAAGATGGCAACGTTGTAAACAACGTGGTGCATACGCTTTCCCGCCCTTCGGATAATGAAATTTACGATATTTCTCAAGAGGACTTGGTTATGGCGGCGCTTCGTTTTGACCCCGACGTTATCTGCGTGGGCGAGATGCGCGATGCCGAGGCTCATTCTGCTGTGGAAGCAAGCTCAACTGACCACACGGTAGTTACTACGGTTCACGGCGGTGGCGGCAGATTTGCCCATAGAAGAATAGCGTTTCTTTCGCAAAGAAGATTTCCTATAGATATGAAAATATCGATGCAGCAGGTAGCTCTTGCGTTTCCCGTGGTTGTGTTTGCACACAAGCTTGAGGACAACACCCGAAAGGTTATGGATATTTCCGAGTGCATAGTACACGACAACGGAAGGCTTGAATACAGAACTCTTTACAGATACGTGATACACAGCAACAAATATATTGGCGGCAAATTCCATATAGTCGGAGAGTTCGTAAAAGAAAACAGTCCTTCGGAGAGCCTTTGCTCAAAGCTTATGCGAGGCGGTATCCCGCAGGAGTTGCTTCGAAAATTTGAAAAGAAGGAGCGTGCATTTTTATGACAGCACTATATATAACGGGATTCGTTCTTTTTGTTATCGCCGTTATTGCGCTTCTCGGTCTTACTCCCGAGCAAGTAAATAATGATGTTTCTCTGTTTTTCGACAAGCAGGAAACTCTTAAAGATAAAGCTTTGACGGCAAGAGGCAAGAAAAAGAAAAGCAAGATTCTTTTGGAGATAGAGCGTATGCGCAGAGCTTTGCAGGAAACGGGAAAGGAAAAGCAGTTTTCTCTTGCTTGCACGGCGGCAATGCTTCTTATGATAGCGGGATTTATCGTTGCAATAGCGATAGACAATATGTTCCTTATCCCCGTTCTTGCCGTAGCGTTTGCGCTTATCCCCTTTGCTTATCTTGCAAAGACTATTTCGATTTATGAAACGCAGGTGCGAGAGGAGATAGAAACGGCGCTTTCTATAATAACAACTTCATACGTCAGAAGTGATAACCTCATCTCTGCGGTAAAAGAAAACATCACGTACCTCAAACCGCCCGTTAAGGGAATATTTGAGAGTTTTCTTATTGAAGCAACCGTTATTTCGTCCGATATCCGTATGTCTATTCACAATTTGAAGGATAAAGTAAAGAACAGTATTTTTGAAGAATGGTGCGACACCCTCATATCCTGTCAGAACGACAGAACGCTCAAGGATACTTTAATGCCTGTTGTATCAAAGCTCACGGATGTAAGGCTTGTAAACAACTCGCTTAAAACGATGCTTGCGGAAACAAGGCGCGAATACTGGATGATGGTGGCGATGGTGCTTGCAAATATTCCTTTGCTTTACTGCATAAACAAGGACTGGTACGATGCGCTTATGTATACAACTATTGGCAAAGCAGTTATTGCCGTCTGCGGTATAGTCATTATAATAACGGCAATACGAATGAATAAGATCACAAAGCCTGTTGAATACAAACGCTAAAAGGAGGAATACAGATGTATATTTTACAGATAGTTATAGGTCTTTTTGCGGCGATAGGTGTCGGCTGTATCCTTGCGGATATTATGAAAGTACCCACTATGAAAGCATCCAAAGCGGCAAACAACCTCGGTAAAAAGGGCAATAAGAAAACGAGCGTTATTGAGATATATCTTAAAGAGTTTGCTTCAAAGCTCGCACAAAAATTAAGACTTAACGAATACCGCAGATCACAGCTTGAAGCAGACCTTCGCACGGCAGGTATGGACGAAAGTCCCGAAGAATACGTTGCAAATGCTGTTGTAAAAGCGGTTGCCATCGGTATCCTTGCGTTTCCCGCATTCTTTATAGCGGAAATACTCGCTTTCTTTATACTTTTTGCCGCGGTGGTAATGTATTTTTCGGAATCGAAAAAGGTAAGCAAAACTATAGCAGAGAAGCGAAAAAAGATAGAATATGAGCTTCCTCGCTTCGTAGGCTCTCTTGAAAAAACTCTGAAGCATCAAAAAGGCGCTGTATTTGCTATAGAAGCCTTTAAGGACACAACTTGCCCCGAGCTTAAAGAGGAGCTTGAGATAACTATTGCCGATATGCGTTCCGGTAATGAAGAAGCCGCACTCACAAGACTTGAAAGCCGTGTGGGAAGCACTATGATGAGCGACGTAACGCGAGGTCTTATAGGCGTTGTGCGCGGAGATGATATGGAAGTGTATTGGGGTACGACAGCGCTTAAATTTGCGGATTATCAGCGAGAACAGCTTAAAGCGCAGGCAAACGCAGTGCCGAGAAAGGTTCGCAAGCTTTCTATGGCGCTTTTGTTTTGCTTTATCCTCATATACGTTGCGGTCCTCGGGCAGGTACTCCTTACTTCCATGACAACGATGTTTTAAGGAGGCACGATATGTTAAAGACTCTTAAAAACAAGAAAGCGGAAGGATATATCGACGTAGCAGTTGCGGTACTTGTGATTGCTTTTGCTCTGATGTTTATCGTAAGCATATGGTCGATGATGACACTTAAGCAAGACCTCAAATATATGTGCGGAGAAATACTTGAAGTTGCAACAGGGCAGGGGCAGATAAACAGTGCGGTCTATGAGAGGTACGATGAGCTTTGCGCTTCTTCGGGCATCGCCACGCAGATCGAGTTCAGCGCCGAATATTTTGACGCATCGACAGGGAAAGTCCAGCTTGGAGATACCATTACGGTAACGCTTACTCACGAGCTTACCTTGCAAGGCTTTGGCTCTTACACGTTTCCTTTTGAAGTGACCGTTTCAAAATCGGGGCTTTCAAAGGTCTATTGGAAGTGAGGTGTGCCTATGTTAAAAGCACTTAACAACAAAAAAGGCTTCAGCTATATTCTTTGCTGTGTGCTTATCCTTGTAACGGTGATGTTCGTGTTCATAGCGATGGAGTACACTTTTATCTACCATATAGCGAATGAGCAAAAAGAGGACGTGCAGTTAAAACTCGACGGGTATATAACGAGGAGCGCTATTGAAAACTTTGATGCGCTTAAGCAGGGCGGTGCTTGGGAGGCGCATATAGACTCTGATAGCATAGTAAGCAAGGCATATACCGAACTCGGCTTTTCCTCAAGCGCCCAATATGTGCATATAGAGCTTCCGGGAACTGAAGACGAATATTTTATGACACGACCTGTCATATACGCTCTTTCGGGCGATAGCTTCGGTATTGTTGCGGAATACGAGGTATCTATACCTTTCGTTATGTTCGGCAGAGAGATAGCCGAAATATCCGTGCCCACGAAAATAGTGAGCAAGTATACAGAAAAATAAAGGAGATTAAGAATGAAAAAAAGTAAAAGTCAGGCGGTCGTTACGGTAGTTTTGCTTGTAATGACCGTTATTTTATTCTGCTTCATAGGTTTCAAAATATATGAGCAGAACTTCAAAACAAACAATACTACAGAGCCTATTGTAAGCACAAGTATTACGGATAACACTACCGCAAGCCAAGCGACTGTGGATATCCCCGAAATACCCGAAAGACCTAATATCGGCAGTAGCGCGGTGAGCGAAAAAGCGGACATTGAATTTGATATAGGCTCTGTAGAAAATAACCCCGGTCCCGAATTTATCGAGGCCGAGGTTGAATACGGTACGAAGGAGGTAAAATGATATGCACAATAAAATAACTATGGTCATTGTAGCGCTCGTTCTTGTTGCCGCATCGGTTATCGGTGCGGTTTTTGTTTTTGGTCGGAACACGGATACGCTTCCCACAGAAACTACTGCTATACAGGCAACTACAAACGGCGGTTTGCATTTTGACCACGTTACGGGGGACGCCGTAATTGATTTTGACGATGGCAACGAGAAGTATCTCGACACAAGCCTTGTTGCGTACCTTGAACGTATGGAAAAAGGCATTCCCTCAGTAGACGAAAACGGCAACTATTATTGCGATGAAAACGGCGAGATAATGTATGACACAAGCAAAGAGAAAGACCTTGAGCCTGTGCTAGATAACCTCATTTTGCTCATAAATCATTTTGCAAAAGAACAATATTCCGTAGATGCGCTTTGGCAGATACAGCGCTTCTACGTTCAGTATTACGACCGTTTTGGCGGTGCGTCTTTCGCTGAGCTTGCGGAGAAGCTTTCTGTTTGCTTTCCGATAGGCGGCGCAGATGCAGAAACACTTTCGGATACGGTTCAGCGTGTGTTCGGTTTTAGCAGAGGGGATGGATTTGCATTTGTATTTAGTCCCTTTGAGGTAGCCAAAATATCCGTTCCGTTCTGCGACGTGCTTCCCAAAGAAGTCGAGCTTAGTGAAGAACTTGAGCTTTTCTGCATATACGATAACTGGAAAAACGAAGATGATGACGGATACGAGAGAAATCTTGAAGGCTGGCTTCACAACGTTATAGCCGTTGCAAGCGAAGCGGAGCTTTCCATAGAAGAAACGGTAGCGGCACAGATTTTATACGCAGGTAGCCTTGCAGACGCAGAGTACCGCGCAGATTGGAGCGAGGCTTTAATAAGATGTATGAAAACAGAGAACAAGACATATGACAATTTCAAAATTGCGGTTGAAACCGAATTTGGCGTAAGTATAGACGGCAACGTTCCTTTGCAGGAATATTTTGAAGCAATAGGCACGGAGGTGAGCGAATGAAACGATATGCAAAAAAGATATTTATGATATTTTCTGTTGTAATACTTTTGGCGGTGATTTTATCCGTAAACTGCTTTGCGGATACGACATCATACCTTGAACATTACGACCCCAACGGCACTATTTCAAGCTTCTACGTATATAACGCGAGCGAGTGCAACAGAACGATAAACGTAAAAATGGTCGATCTTGACGGCAACATGCTGAAGCAGGTTACTATCAAGACAAAATACGGTGAGAATAACACCTTCCACCTTTCTCTTGGCGGATACGATATTGTCAATTTCTCAAGCAATCAAGGCTTGTGGGAAACTTGTAAGCTTAAATGGACAAGCGGTTCGGGCCATGGTATAGATTGCGACCTTTTTGTTGATTACTATTTCCGCACTGCTCTCAGCCAAAAAACGCTTAATATAACGGTGGAGATGAGAAAATGGGACCCTATAACTCTTAAAGTAAATCATTACGTGCAGAGAACACCGGGATATAAGGATTGGCGCGATAATTTTGATTATCACAGCACTACAGACACACAAACGCTTGATTATCTCGGATATTTCAACGTAAGCAGCAAAAATATCACGGGATATACGCTTAACGCAAACTATCAGTCAAGCGTATACGGTAGCCTCTGCTTTGAAACCCTTATCGGCTCTTGCAAAAATATGCCGTCAAGTCCTAGAGGTCTGACGTATGACCTTCACCAAACAGGTTGGGATGACGGTATGGAATCGTGGTCAAAGTACACCGAATCAAAAGACGGCAGAATAGACTGGTGCGATAACCGAGTTTTTGTAGTAGAGTTCTTTTATGATATAAAGGAATATACGGTTTCTTTTGATGCAAACGGAGGCAACAGTGCGCCCGGTTCGGTTATAAAATATCACGGATATGATATAGCGCTTCCCGAAACTGTGCCTACACGCACGGGGTACACCTTCAAAGGTTGGGGCACTTACTCAACGGATACAACGCCCAATTATCAGCCCGGAGGCAGTTATACGAGCAATTCAACGAGAACGCTTTACGCTATTTGGGAAGAGAATCCTCCTGCGTATTACGTGGTAAAATATAACGCCAACGGTGGAATAGGTGCTCCTGCCGATCAGATAAAATATCACGACGTTCCTCTTGTATTAACTTCCGAAATTCCCACAAGAAGCGGATACACTTTTGCAGGGTGGGGAACAAATGCTTATGCAACCGTAGTGGCATATAATCCCGGCGGCACATATACCGCAAATACTTCTATCACGCTTTACGCCATATGGAATGAAAACGGCGGTATAGACGGTGACGGAGGTGATATTGACGAAGAGACCTATATCGTTGACTACGATGCAAACGGTGGCATAGGAGCGCCTGAATATCAGGTGAAATATTATGATGTTTCACTTACCTTGAGAAGTGAAACGCCTACAATGGAGGGATATACCTTTATCGGCTGGAGCGATGATATGTTAGCAACCTATCCCCTCTATTATGCGGGCGGGTCTTATACGGATAATTCTTCAATTGTTCTTTATGCCGTATGGGAAGCAGATACACCTCCCGTTTACACCATAGAATATGACGGTAACGGAGGTAGCGGTGCTCCCGAAAGTCAGAGCAAGACCGAGGGGGTGACGATATATCTTTCTGCAAAAGAGCCTACAAGAAAAAACTACAAGTTTATGGGTTGGGCAACGAGCGCGGGGTCTTCGACAATAGTCTATACTCCCGGTGCGAGCTTTACTAAAAACGAGAACACAAAGCTATATGCCGTGTGGGAATATTATCCCGAAACATACACAGTATATTATGATGCAAACGGCGGCGATGGCGCACCTGATGCTCAAACAAAAGTGTATGACGTGGATTTAACTCTTTCTTCCGCCATGCCTATTAGGCTCGGATACAGCTTTATAGGATGGAACACAAGTGTTTATGCTTCATATGCAGAGTATTATCCCGGAGACGAATATACTGATAACGCAGAGCTTTATCTCTACGCAGTGTGGGAGAAGGACAATTATGAGTTTTCGATTTCGGAACTTACTGTATCCAAAAACGAGCTTTTCCAAAATGAAGTTATTTCTATAAAGGTAAGAACCGACAACTGGGACGAAAATAACGGATATGCAGATATTCCTGTTGCTGTATATATTGATGGAACTCATATTTCCACACAGTATATTGACTTTACGGCATACGGCGTGGCAAACGTTACTTTCAGCATAGATATGGGTACGGTTACGGGCGAAAGAACTATTGAAGTTCGTATCAACTGGGATAAGAGAAATGATGAAAGCGACAGCACAAATAACAGTGTTGGCACTACGGTGAACGTAAAGCCCGACGATTACGTGCTCAGTATAGAAGGTGTTACGCCTAATGCACAGTACAAAGAGGGAACGACCGTTATATCGAGCTTTACCGTTGCAAACGAAAGCGCGAGAGACGTTATACCTTCCACGGACGTTGATGCGGTGTTTACGGCATACTACTATAACGGCTCGAACAAGGTAGAGATAACTACACTTGCTTGGAATGACGTTGTTATTCCGATGAACGGCTCTAACCTCATATATTTCAAATGGGATGTTCCCGCAGGTTTAAGCGGCAAAACAGTTTACTGCGAGTGCAGTATAAATAAGGACGGAAGTATTAAGGAATACAATCTTGATGATAATACTGCCGTTATTTCCATTACTATAGAAAGCGTTTCTTCCTCGCAGACGGAAAACCCCGACTATTCCGCGGAAAAGCCGAGCGACTATACCTCTGTAAGCGCACCTTCCGAAGTAGCAGGCAGTGCAAGCTGGACTGTATGGGAATACGAAAACGATGCTTTTGTGCAGAAGAAGTACGGCATCAAAGTTTCTGCCTCTACTCCCGTTGTATCTCCGAGTGCCAACTGTAAAACAGCGGAATTTATCGGCGGTAAGTGGATTATGAAATCGGGCTACGGCATTACACTTGAATATGCTCCCGGTATTGCTACGCTTGGCGGTTGCAATGCACCATCGGAAAGCGCATATACGGGCGTACAGGCGGCATTTGCAACATTTCCCGAGTACAGATATCTTGACACTTACGGCAAGTACAGAACGCTTGTATACACCGATGGTGCTTGGAGATTTGCAGAAAACTCAGGCGCAGACGGTAGCGAAAAAGTTCATTTTATCCCGATATGGTTTGAGAACGGTGAATACACAGTTTCTGTTACGGCGGACGAAGTATGGACACCTGCGGGTAAGATTTCTGCTGTAAGAAATTCCTCTGCTATATCCATTGACGGAACTATA
>JAFTLM010000183.1 GCA_017455945.1 Clostridia bacterium
TAAACGCCAAAAACTGCCGCACTTCCGCCTGAGCCCACTACGTTTATTATTTCATATCGGTCGGCAAGCACTCTGCCGATGTAATTATCGTACTTGCCCATATCAATCACCGTTTAAGTCTATCATAATAAGCGTGATGTTGTCGCTTCCGTCGTTTTTCTTGGCAAGCTCTATAAGGCTGTTTACTTTTTGTTCGGTTGAAAGCGACGGATTCATCGTAATTGCCATACACTCTTCCTCACTGACCGAATTTGAAAATCCGTCGGAGCAGAGAAGTATCTTGGTTTCTTTTACCTCGTCGGAACTGAGCGGAAAGGTGTCTGTGTCGGGCGAACAGGTTACGTCTATGCCTATTGCCTTTGTAATAAGATTTTTCTTTTTTGATTTTTTAGCTTCTTCCAAGGTCAGTTTTCCCTGGTCAAGCATATATTGGACGTAAGAATGATCCTTCGATACCTGAAGGATGTCGCGGCTGTCCACCGTGTAAAGTCGGCTGTCACCGATATTCGCCCAGCTTATTCTTTTTCCGCCGTCAACAATCAAAGCGGCAACAAGAGTGGTTCCCATTCCTTCGGAAACGTCCAGCTCTTCCTGCTTGGCTATAATGCGGTTGTTGGCAACGGTTACCGCGTTTTGGAGAATCAGGTCGGCTTCTGTGTCGGAAAGCGAGAGACGGCGTTTTTTAATATGCGAAGCACAAAGCCGCTCTACGGTTTCAATAAATGTTCTCATCGCCAACTCGGAGGCGACGTCACCGAGATCCAAGCCCCCCATTCCGTCGCACACAACGGCAATAAGGGCGTTGTCGGCTATGAGCTTTGTGCCGAAAACGTCTTCGTTTGCTTTTCTTACGTTGCCTATATCGCTTTTTCCGAATACTTTCATAATTACTCCAAGTCTTTTGATTTCATAGAATTGCGGCGAAGCTGACCGCAGGAAGCGTTTATGTCAGAGCCGAGTTTACGCCGTACCGTAGCGCGTATACCGCGCTTTTCCAGGGTTGCCGCAAAAAGAGAAATAGCCTTTTTGTCGGAATGAACGAAATCGCGTTCGTCAACTTCGTTTACGGGAATGAGATTGACGTGTATGGGCATAGAAACGTTTTTTGACCTCAGCTTTGAGTTGAGTAATGACGCCAGTTCTTCGGCGTCTCCCACAGAATCGTTTTTACCCGAAATAAGTGTGTATTCAAAAGAAATTCTTCTGCCCGTAGCCGCAAAGTAAGAGCGGCAGGCGTCAAGAAGCTCTCCTATTCCGTATTTTCTGTTTATGGGCATAATCTCCGAACGCTTTTCGTCGTTTGAGGCGTGGAGAGAAATTGACAGCGTTATGGGGAGATTTTCTTTTTCAAGCTCCTTTATTTTTGGAACTATTCCGCAGGTGGAGAGCGAAATGTGTCTGTATCCGATGTTAAGACCGTCTTTGTCGCCAACCAGATGAAGGAATTTTATCACGTTGCCGTAGTTGTCAAGAGGCTCGCCGATGCCCATCATAACGATGTTTGAGATTCGTTCTCCCAGGTCGCGTTCGGCGGCGATTATCTGACCCAGCAACTCCGAGGGGGCAAGGTCTCTCACACGTCCGTCGATGGTGGAAGCACAGAAACGGCACCCCATTCGACAGCCTACCTGTGAAGAAATGCAAATGGTTATTCCGTGTTCGTAACGCATAACTACCGATTCGATACAGTTGCCGTCACACAGCCCGAAAAGGTATTTTACCGTTCCGTCAATAGCCGAGACAAGCTTTTGCTCAATCACGGGTAAAGAATATGAGGCAAGCTCCGATATTTTCGCCTTGGTAGCCTTTGAAATGTTGGTTATCTCATCCAACAGCAATCCCTTGTGCATCTGGGTAAAAAGCTGTGAGGCTCGGTATTTCGGCTCGCCTATTTGTATAAAAAATTCTGTCAGCTCGTCCTTGTCAAGTGAGAGCAGATCGATTTTTGTCGTGCTTTCTTCCATTATTTTACCTTTCTGAGCTTGGCTATAAAGAAACCGTCCGTCTTGTGGTCGTATGGGTTAAGAGTCAGCATACCGTCTTTTGAGGCTATGCCGCCTATATTGAAATCGCAGGTTTCAAAATTTTTGTGAGCTGCGAGAAATTTTTCTACGTTAAGTTGATTTTCTTCGGGAAGCAGTGTGCAGGTGGAATAAACCAACACCCCGCCTTTTTTAAGATATCTTGCAGAGTTGCAAAGGATATCGTATTGAATTTGCGGGAGCCCTTCGGACTCCTTGGGGTCTTTGTATCTTATCTCGGGTTTTTTAGCCATAACGCCAAAGCCCGAACAGGGAACGTCGCAGATTATTTTGTCCGCATAGTTCTCAAGAGCTTCGTCAAAAATCCTGCCGTCCCGCGCATCGGTGGATATTATTGATATCCCCAGATTTTCAGCCCCCCTGTTTACCAAAGACAGCTTGTTTTCGTGCAGGTCAAAAGACCGTATCTCGCCGACGTTTTTCATTTCGATAGCCGCACCGAAGCTCTTTGAACCGGGACAAGAGCAGATGTCAAGAACCCTGTCTCCGCTTTGGGCACCCAAAGCAAGCACGCAAAGCTGTGACGCCTCGTCCTGCACAAAGCAGAGCCCCTCATCAATGCCAAGCTCCGACACAGGTGAGCCGCTTACCTTCACTCCGCAGGGAGAGAGGGAAGAGCGTTCTGCGTTGATGTCTTTTGCCACAAGCTTTGAGACAAAATCATCTGTCGAAATTTTAAGAGTGTTCACACGCAGAGTCGTCGAAGGTTCTTTGCAGAAGGCGTCGAATATTTTTTCTGCCTTTTCAAAACCAAAAATTTCAATGAATTTTTCGCACAGTTGGGTAGGGAAAGAATAGGTTACAGAAAGATATTCTGTGGGTGACTTTTCCTTGTCGGGAAAAACTATTTCCGCTGATTTTCGCTGATAGTTGCGGAGAATGGCGTTTGCAAAGCCTCGGCTCCTCTGTGGGCAAAGCTCAACGCTTTCGTTTATCGCCGCGTGGGGAGGTATTTTGTCAAGATAGATAAGCTGATAAAGCCCCATTCTCAGAATATTTCTGATGTTCAGCTCTATTTTTGAAGGGGGAAGCGATGACAGCGAATTGATTATGTAGTCGAGTGTAAGCTTGCGCTCGATAACACCGTACACGAGAACGCAGAGAAGGGAACTGTCCTGAGTGTCAAGACAGTTCTTTTTTATTGCGTTGTCTATGGCGATGTTTGAATACTGCCCCGCCTTTTCGGTTTTGTTGAGCAGTTCAAGCGCTAACTTACGAACGTTCATTTATTTTAAGATATCTCCAACATTTATTTTTCTGCCTCTGATAAACTCATCGGCTCTCATTCTGCCTTTTCCTTCGGGAAGAACGCCCGTGAGGGCTATTTTTCCTTTGCCGCAGGCAACAACTATTTCTCCGTCAAGCGATACCACCTCGCCCGCTTCTTTGCCGCAAATCGTGTCTCGGTCAACTATGCGTGCGGAGGTTACCTTCAACAGTTTTCCGTCCGGTGTGTGGGTAAAGGTCAAGGGAATTGGCGAAAGCCCTCTGATAAGGTTGTGCAGCTCCTCTGCCGACTTTGAAAAATCAAGCAGACAATCGCTCTTTTCTATTTTCGCCGCGTACGTGGAAAGGGTATCGTCCTGCTTTTCACGCTTCATATTGCCGGCTTTTATAAGCTTTACCGTTTCTATAAGTGCCTCGGCTCCGCACACGGACAGCTTGTCGTGAATATCCTCAAAATTGTCGTCCTCGGCAATTTCCACTTCGGACTTGTAAAGCATATCTCCCGTATCAACTCCGATATCCATTTGCTGGATCGTTACTCCCGTTACCTTCTCGCCATCAATGATGGCACGTTGCATAGGCGCGGCACCTCTGTATTTGGGCAGAAGTGAGCCGTGAACGTTGATGCAACCGTATTTGGGGTAGTCAAGCACGTTTTTGGGAAGTATTTTTCCGAAAGCCACTACCACGATAAGCTCGGGGTCAAGCTTTGCAAGAAGCTCCGCGAAAGCTTCGTCTTTGCAGGTTGTCGGCTGGTAAACCTCAAGCCCTTTTTCAAGAGCCCAGGCTTTTACCGGGGGAGGCGTCAGTGTGTAGCCTCTGCCCTTTGGCTTGTCGGGTTGGGTTATGACACCGACAATTTCCTCACCGCTCTCATAAAGTGCCCTAAGCGTGGGAATGGCAAAGTCGGGTGTTCCCATAAAAAGAATTTTCATAGCGGTCTCCTTATTTGGAACGTCTCTTTTTGCGAGGCGTGGGTTCTTCTTGAGGAATTTTGTCATCGGGGGCACGGCGGCAGTGCATAACCTTGCGTCAAGATGGTCTATCTCGTGGGAAAGTGCTTTTGCAAGGAAATCGGAAGCCGTTATCTCGCATTCCTCGCCCTTTCGGTTGAGATAGCGGACCGTGATGTGCATAGGTCTGTCGGTGTAAATCCACTCGTTGGGGAATGAGAGACAGCCTTCTTCGGTATACTGATGTCCCGAAAAAGCGATTATCTTTGGATTGATAAGCTCAATAAGTTCTTGGGAGTCCTCGGGAGTTTCGCCCTCGTATTCAATGATTGCTATTTTGCGGAGAACGCCTACCTGGGGCGCGGCAAGTCCCGCACCGCCTGCGGCCGTCAGCGTTTCTCTCATGTCATCTAAAAGTCTGATGATTCTTGGGGTTATTTCTTCAACCTCGCGGCATTTTTGGTTAAGTATATCGTCTCCGCGTGTAACTATTTTAAGTTTAGCCATAATGTATCTCCTATAAATTGGTGGGATTGAAGTCTATTGACAGCGTGGTTTTGCTTTTGGCTTCAATTCCGTATTTGGTCAGAATCCGCGAGAAAAGCTCACGGCATTTTACGCTCAATTTACATTTTATTACCAGCCTCATTCGGTATTTTTCGTCAACCTTGTAGACAGGAGCCTCAAAGGGACCGAAAACCACGAATGGAAGGTCGGGGTAGTCTTTTGTTGCCAGTATTCTGAACTCGTCGTACACTCTTTTTGCCGCCATAGCAAGCTCGGTTTCGTTTGACGAAACAATTGTGAGCAACGCAATGTCGCAGTAGGGCGGAAATTCAAGAACCTTACGCAGGGCTATTTCTCTTTCGAAAAAGCTGTCGTAGTCCTGTGCACAGGCAAGCTTTATTATATCGTTGTCGGGGTTTATCGTTTGAATGACAGCAAAGCCGGGCTTGTCGGCGCGTCCCGCCCGTCCTATGACCTGAGTCAGCATTGCAAAGGTACGTTCTCCTGCTCTGTAGTCGTCAAGATAAAGCGAGGAGTCAGCCGACAGAACGCCCACCAATGTGACCTCGGGAAAATCGTGTCCCTTGGTTACCATTTGAGTGCCTATGAGAAGGTCGGCTTCGTGTTTTCTGAATTTGCCTAAAAGCTCGTTGTATGAGCTCTTGGTAGCTGTGGTGTCGGTATCCATACGCAGAATTTTAGAGCCGGGCAGAAGCTCCGAAATTTCGTGTTCTACCCGTTGAGTGCCGTATCCCATAAAGGATATGTGCTCGCTTCCGCAGTCGGGACACTTTTGAGGAACCGTCATTCTCATTCCGCACCAGTGACAGATGAGAGTTCCGTCATCATACGTGCCTTTTTTGGTATGATAGGTCATCGAAACACTGCACCTGGGGCAGACTATTGCGTTTCCGCAGGCTCTGCAGGATGCAAAATGATTATATCCGCGTCGGTTGAGGAAAAGAATTGCCTGTTCCTTTTCGTTCTGGTTGTCGATGAGAGCTCTGGCGAGAGTTTCGCCAAGCGGTGTAACGTTTCCCGTGCGTGTCTCATGTCGCATATCCGAAACTATTACCTGCGGCAAGGTGGCGTTTCCGTATCGCTTTGTGAGACGGAGAAGCTTGTATTTTCCGTCTTTCGCCTTGAGATAGCTTTCTACAGAGGGAGTTGCGGAGGCAAGCAGCATAACCGCCCCATTTTCCGCACATCTGAAGCGTGCTATGTCTCTGGCGTGATATTTTGGGTTTTGGTCGGATTTGTAGGTGTGCTCCTGTTCTTCGTCTATGATTATCATTCCCAGGTTCTTTACAGGTGCAAACACAGCCGAGCGGGTTCCGATAACCACGTCGGCACGTCCGTCTTTGATAAGCTTGTGAGTGTCTGCTCTCTCTCCGTGCGACAGCCCCGAATGGATAACGGCAACTCTGTCACCGTACCTTGAGCAGAAGATACCCAGCGTTTGCGGGGTAAGTGCAATTTCGGGAACCAATATGATAACGCCTCTGTTTTGTGACAAAGCGTAGTCGATTGTTTTGAGCATAACGCTGGTTTTTCCGCTTCCCGTTACACCGTAGAGCAACGCTGCGGAGGGCTTTTTCAGTGCCACCATTTCGCAAAGTGCCTCATAGGCGTTTTGCTGTTCGTCGTTGAGCGTTATTTCTCTCTTTTCGCTTTTTTCGGGAACTTCGTAAGGAATACGGTAGGAAATGCTCTTTTTGGCTTTTATCAACCCCTTGGCGATAAGCGATTTGAGTTGAACTTTGGTGGCTTTTGTTGCCTTTAGCAGGTCGTCCTCGCTCATTTCTCCGTTTTCAAGCAACGTAGAAAAGACAGCCCAGCATTTTGGTGCTTTCGGTACGTTTGGGTCGGATTTTGAGAAAAGCTCGGAACGTGCCAGGTCTTCGGTGGCAGACACCGAATAAGATAGGGTTTCAATGCCGGCCTCAGAGGTTTTAACTTCAAGCTCCTGAGCGATAAATCCTCCGTCTTTGAGCTTTTTCAGCTTCTGTGCTGCCGACGCTCCGAATTTTGCTTTTATGTTGCTGAGCGAAGCCTTCTTTCTTCCCTTAAGATATTCATAGATAAAAAGAGCCTGCGTGTCAAGTCCTTTCGGATTGTCGGGGAGGCTTTTGGCTGTAAGCGAAAAGAACTCCTCGAATCTTGACATCGCGGCTGACGGTAACATAGTGTGAACGGCGTCTCCGTAGGTGCACAGTGTCGTGTCTTTCATAAATTTGCAAAGCTTCAGCATTTCGCTGTCAAGTGCAACCTCCGGCGGACAGACCGAGATAATCGGTTTTACGTTTGAATAATCGGCTTTTTCGCATATTTCACTGACAAGAGCCATATATCTCTTGTTTCCGTTACCGAAAGGGACTGTTACGAAATTTCCCACGTTTACGAAATCGCGTAAATCTGGCGGAAGAAAATAGTCGTATGCTCGGTCGATGCAATAAGGTGCATCGAGAATATACACCTTGGCATAATTCTTATCCATAACAGTCCTCCTTTCCGTAAAATGTGAGCTGCCGTAAATTATTCGCCGTCGTTTTCGTCTGCGTTTTCAGCAGGGGTTTCCTCGTCCTCGGACACTTCTTCAGGTTCTTCGGGAACGCACTCTACTATCTTGTATTCGCCCTTGTGAATACGGTTGATGGCGATTTTTACCGCCTTTTCGTCCTTGAGCTCTTTGTCTACCATATTCACGATAGACTTGTCGCTTTCTTTTCCGCCTGCGGCAGCCTTTTCGGCAGATTCACGCTGTTTAACGTACTCGTCTGTAACCATACGTGCACACTTTGCGGTAGCTATAGCAAGCTGGTATCTGTTGAATTGGTCCTTTGTAAGTTCGCTGAATGTGGGGTAAATCATTTTTCTATTCTCCTTTTTGAATGTATAAAATTAGTTTGTTGTTAATTTGCAAAATAATTAATAGCCGCTTTGGGATTGCGGGCGGATGCCAACTGCTCGGCACGGACTATGGCGAGGATATCCTCAGCGCATTTTTCGCTTTCGCCGTCGTAGTTGTATACTATGTAGTCATATTCGGGGGCTTTTACCACCTCGTTTTTTGTCTGCTCAAGCCGTTCGCGGATTTTTTCCTCGGTTTCGGTGCCGCGGCCTCTCAAACGCTCTTCCTGAACTTTGTAAGAGGGCGGAAGAAGCATTATGAGAAGTGCATCGGGGTATTTTTTCTTTACCTGCATTGCACCGTCCACTTCTATCTCAAGAATAAGATTTTTTCCGCTTTTGAGCACCCTTTCGGCTTCTGTTTTCGGGGTGCCGTAATAGTTGCCGCAGTAGCTTGTGTATTCAAGCATATCACCAAGTGTTATGCGGCGTTCAAATTCGTCGTGAGTGATGTAATAGTAGTTGACGCCGTCAACCTCTCCCGGGCGGGGAGCTCTCGTTGTGGCAGAAACCGAATAAACAAATTCGTCACGCTCGATAAGCTTCGCGTTTACGGTGCCTTTTCCGCTTCCCGCGGGGCCCGAAACCACGATAAGTAATCCTTTTTTTGACATAATTCTTATCCTTTACTCTTCTTCTTCAACGTCGTCGCCGCTTTCGCTGTCGTCAAGGCGGTTGGCGATAGTTTCTGTCTGTATTGCGGAAAGTATAACGTGCTCGGAGTCTGTGATTATCACCGAACGGGTTCTTCTTCCGCAGGTGACGTCAATAGCTCTGCCGTCATCCTTTGCGTCTTGTACAAGTCGTTTTACCGGTGCCGAATCGGGGCTTGCCAGAGCAATTACTCTGTCTGCGGCAACCATATTTCCAAAACCTACGTTAATGAATTTCATGTCCTACCTCGCGTTTATTCTATGTTTTGTATTTGCTCGCGTATTTTTTCGATTTCGGTTTTTACGTCCACCACGTGGTGAGCTATTTCGGAGTTGGAGCATTTTGAGCCGACGGTGTTGATTTCTCGGTTCATCTCTTGGATAAGGAAGTCCAGCTTTCGTCCCACAGGCTCTTTAAGCCCGCATATTTCGGAGAATGCCTTGAAGTGAGAACGAAGTCTTACCAACTCCTCGTCTATGGCTATTCTGTCGGCGAATATGGCACATTCTGTAAGTATGCGGTTTTCGTCAATGGTAATCTTGTTGTCCGAAAGCATCTGTGTAAGCTTTTCGCGAAGCTTTGATCGGTAAGAGTTTATGTCTTCTGCCGAAAGAACCTCTATTTTTGATACCGTGTTGCTTATGTTTTCTACTTTGGTTTTGAGGTCGGCTTCTATGTTGGCACCCTCACGCTCTCTGCCGTCAATAAAGCTTTCCACAGCGGGAGCCAAAACCGTGAGAAGATCCTGCCAATCCTGCTCCATATCCTCTTCGGGCTTCTTGACTGTGAATATCTCCTTGTTTGATGCCACCGACATAACGCTGATATCGTCCTTGAGCTCATATTTGTCGCGGAGCTCATAAAGTGCTCTGAGATAGGGATTGAGATAGGACGGATCAAGGGAAATTTCAACGCCGTCCGCATCAACTACTTCCACGCCTATGTAGATGTCAACCTTTCCGCGTGAAATACCGCTTGCCTGCAAATAAGGCTTTATTCTTTCTTCAAGGAAAGAGAAAACTCTCGATATTTTTACCGTGCAGTCAAAATATCTGCTGTTGACAGAGCGTATTTCGACGGTGATGTCTCTTCCGTTTACCGTTTCCTTGGCTCTGCCGAATGCGGTCATACTCTTCATTAAAAATCACCTCATAAATAATTATAGACATATATAATTATTGTAATACTTTTTTTCTCTTTTGTCAACCTAAATTGCAATTTTATATAATATTTTCGAGAAATTTTCTGTTTTTTTCAAAAAAATAAGAAAAAATTTGTAAATCCTATTGCAAAATGCGAAAAAATGAGGTATAATAGCTTGTAATTATATTTATTTTCTGCGGAGTGCCCGCAAGTATTTGAACATTTGGAGGATTAAAATTATGGTAGTAGCCGGCGATTTTAAAAACGGAATAACATTTGACATGGACGGAGCTGTATATCAGGTTATCGAGTTTCAGCACGTTAAGCCCGGTAAGGGTGCGGCGTTTGTCCGCACAAAGATCAAGAACGTTGTTACAGGTTCTGTGATTGAAAGAACTTTCAGCCCTACTGATAAGTTTGAGAACGCTTATATTGAGAGAAAGGATATGCAGTATTCCTACAATGACGGTGATCTCTATTACTTCAGGGATCAGGAAACTTTCGATATGCTTCCTCTTAACAGCGACAAGCTTCCCGATAATTTCAAGTTTGTTAAGGAAGAGATGGTATGTAAGATTGTTTCCTACAAGGGTAACGTGTTCGGAGTAGAGCCTCCCACATTCGTTGAGCTTGTAGTTACCGCAACCGATCCCGGTTTTGCAGGTAATACTGCAACCAATACCCTTAAGCCCGCAACTCTTGAGACGGGTGCAGAGATCAAGGTTCCCCTCTTCATCAACGAGGGTGACGCTCTTAAGATTGATACAAGAACAGGCGAGTATCTCTCCCGCGCATAATTTTATTGATTTCTGAAAGGAGATTGAATTATGAATCTTATTTAAAAATCTTCTTACATCAAGGGTCTTGCAGACGGACTTGATTATGATAAGACAACTAAGGAGGGTAAGCTTATTGCGGCTCTTCTTGATATTATTGACGTAATGGCTAAGCGTATCGAGACACTTGAGGACGCAGTTGACGAGCTTAACGAGTACATCGAAGAGGTCGATGAGGACCTTGGAGACGTTGAGGAGTATCTCTATGAAGAAGAGTACGAGTGCGACGGAAACTGTGATGAGTGTGACGAGTGCGAGGATTGCGACGAGTGCGATTGTTGTGACGAGTGCGATTGCGAGGACGATGAGTACTACGAAATAGAGTGTCCTTCTTGCGGAGAGATAATCTATTTTGATGACGATATCGATCCCGAGGATCTTACTTGCCCTGCTTGCCACGAAAAGATTGCGTGCCTTGTAGACGAGGACGACCTTAAAATTATAGAAGGCGAAGATAAGTAATTATGTGAGTGGCGGCACTTGTGCCGCCACTTGTTTTTCGGAGGAAAACATGAAAAAAGGTGTTCTGTGCGGTCTCAGATATCTTACAAGATACCCCGAGAATTTTGATCCGAGTAAAAAATATCCAACCCTGCTTTTTTTGCATGGTGCGGGTACAATTGGTAACGACCTTGATAAGCTTGCGGGTAATCCTTTTTTTGAACACGTTGAAAAGTTGAATCTGCCTTGCGTGATTTTTTCACCGCAGTGTAACGAGGGCAAAGTTTGGTTTGACCTTTTTGAAAGGCTGGAGGATTTTGCGAGAACTGTGCTTGAGTTTGATTTTGTGGATAAAGAGAGATACTATGTTGTGGGTGCAAGTATGGGCGGTTATGCAACCTGGCAGCTGGCAATGAGCCTTAATGATATTTTCGCAGCGGCAATTCCGATTTGCGGCGGCGGAATATATTGGAATGCGGGCAGACTTAAAAATACTCCCGTTTGGGCGTTTCACGGTGAAAATGACCCCACTGTTTTCTGCGAGGACAGCGTACAAATGGTTGAGGCAATAAATAAACGCGGCGGTAACGCAAAACTGACGATATATCCCAATACCGATCATAATTCCTGGGATCCCACCTATGGAAATCCGGAGGTTTGGGAGTGGCTTTTTTCTCAACGTTTCGGAAAAAAAGATGTTTCCGGAGGGGATGCAGAAGCTATGGACAGTAAAAGATTTGGATAACTGTCAAAATTTTTTTCAAAAGGGCTTGATTTTTTCACGATTATATGTTAAAATATATATCGTGATTTGCCGGAATGATGGAATTGGCAGACGTGCTGGACTCAAAATCCAGTGGTAGCGATACCGTGCGGGTTCGACCCCCGCTTCCGGCACCAGATAAAAGCACCAAGCCACGGCTTGGTGCTTTTTTTTAATTTACGTGGAGGAAACTATTATGAAGCTTACGTTTCTCGGTACGGGGGCGGCGGGATGTATAAAAACTCCCGAAAATGAAATAACAGGTGGTAAACGTCGTTGCTCATCGTTGCTTATAGACGAGGATATACTTATTGATGTGCCACTTCAGTGCTTGGATTTTGCCAAAAAAATCGGAGTGGATCTTTCAAAGGTCACCGACGTGCTTCTTACTCATTCTCACGGAGACCACTTTCAGAAGTCAAGTCTTTTCAAACTTGCCGAGCAAACCGAAAAGAAATTGAATTTTTGGTGCCATAAAAATGCGATTGACAATTTAGAGCTTTTGGAAAACGAAAAAGAAAAAATAAACCTTTGCCTTCTTGATGATATGGAAAAAAGTGACAACAGGAATGCAGTTATTACGTCTTTACCTGCCAATCATATGGCAAAAGGTGATGAACAGCCGCTTCATTACATAATCGAAAGGAACGGCAAATCTCTCTTTTACGGTTGCGACGGAGGCTGGTTTATGGCACCCACCTGGGAGTATATGCGAAAGATAAAGCTTGATGCTGTAGTGCTTGACACCACGGTCGGAGAAGATGCGGGTAACTTTCGTATAGGAACACACAACTCGTTTCCTATGCTACGTATAATTAATGCTGCATTGTTGCAAAACGGAATAATGGATGAAAACGGCATCAGAATAGGCAGTCATATAGCCCCGTCGGTACACGAGCTTGATCACGAAGGCACCGCAAAGGCACTTGCCGAAATGGGAATGATAACTGCTTACGACGGATTTAAAATAGAAATCTGATCGTGCTTGAAAGACAGTAATTCGACACTAATAACCATAATGTTGGAGGTAACTATGACGTTTAAAAGAGCGATGATAGCACTTTTTGCCGTGCCTGCGTTGTTTGCGTGCGGTTGTGGAAGTGATAGCGAAAAAACAGGAAAAAAGGTTAATCAAATAACGGATGTACCCGAAACGGATGCTCCTATAGTGCTTTCGCCCGAAATGCAGGAGAAATTGGGGCACTACATCAGCGAAGAGTGGAAATGCGGAATGGATAAGATTACCTCAAATTCCTCTTCTGATTTCATGTTCGCGATACAGAGCGACACGCATTTTTCGGTAAACAATAAGGATCATCACGCCAACAACCTCAAAGCACTTTCGCATTTTATACCGCTCAAATTCTATGCCAATCTGGGCGATTACATAAAAGGATATTTCAAAAACGAAATTGGCAGAATTGAAAACACCCCCGACAAAACCATGCAGAGTCTTAAGGAGTTAACAAGCCGTTATCTTGAGGATGCTAACTGTCCCGTGCTTGTAACCTTTGGAAACCACGATACAAATCAGCTCTGGTGCAAAAATTACGGCAGGGCTGACGAACAGCTTACAAAAGACGACCACTACAGAGAGGTCATCTCAAAGCTGAGAGTACACAACGGAAGTATGATGACCACCGACAAAGAAAGCAATTACTATTACGCCGACTTTCCCGATGACGGCATAAGGGTAATTATGCTCAACTGTGCCGACGGAAATTACGAGAACAGCTACGACAGCACCGCAATGTTTGGCGACCGACAGGTTGAATGGTTCAAAAACGAAGCCCTCAATACTGCCTCACACGTTCTTGTTATGACACATATTCCGCTTATTAAGGACTTTCCGGGGAACGACGGTTGCGATGTAAAAAACGGCATCCTTGTGCGAGCTGCCGTAGAGGAATTTATCAAGAACGGTGGAAAGTTTATAGCATATTTTAACGGTCACACACATAATCAAGCCGATTTGACCGACGAAAACGGCAGACTTCACATCTCGTTTAAAAACGGTGCACATATTGCCGAGGTCGTCAAAATCAACACCAAAAAACGAGTTATAGAAACAGTGGGACTTGGAAATGTTGAAAACAGAAAATACACATATTGAGGTAAACCACAATGAAAAGATTCTTAGTTTTACTTGTAGCACTTTTACTGCTTTTAAGCTGCGGTTGCACAGGCACAAACGGTGATACCGAACCGCTTACTTCGGGCACCGATGCAGTCAGCGACGAGCCGATTCCCGAAGAGACAGACACTCCCGATACCGACGCTCCCGAAACCGAGCCGCCAAAGGAAGAAATTATTCTCTCTCCCGAAATGCAGCAAAAACTTGGGAAATACATACCTAAAAACTGGCAGAGCGGCATTGACGAAATAAACGAGGCTATTCCCGACGACTTTATGTTTGCCATACAGACCGATACTCACTATTCAACGCTGAACGGCGGAACTACGGCAAATAACATCAAAGCACTTTCGCACTTCATTCCGCTTTCCTTCTATGCCAATCTCGGCGACTACATAAAGGGCTACTATCAAGGCGAGGCAGGAAAAACCGACAACACCCCCGAACTCACGATGCAAAGTCTTAAGGAGCTTACAAGCCGTTACCTTGACGATGCCAACTGCCCCGTATTGGTTACTTTCGGAAACCATGATACCAATCAGCTATGGTGCCAACATTACGGAGAAGCAAACCAACAGCTTACCCAAGCCGACCACTACAGAGAGGTAACCTCAAAGCTTAAGGAACACAACGGAGAAAATATGGTAGGCGACGGAGAAAGTAATTACTACTACATGGACTTTCCCGCCGATAACGTAAGGGTTATAATGCTGAACACCACCGATGGAAACTATGAGACAAAGTTTGACAGTGTTCAAACCATAAGTGACAAACAGCTCGAATGGTTTAAAAACACGGCTCTTAAAACAGACAAAAACGTTATTGTCATGGCTCATATTCCGCTTTGCAATAACTTTCCCAATAGTGGCAAAACCGCCCCAAAAAATGCAGCAAACATACTTGAAGCTGTAGATAACTTCGTCAAAAACGGCGGTAATTTTGTAGCGTATATGTACGGTCATACCCATGCTCAATCGGATATGCTCGATGAATACGGCAAGCTTCACATCTCATTCAAAAGCGGAGGTTCGAACGCTGAAGTTGTTGCAATAAACTTCAAGGCAAGAAAAATCTATACCTTCGGTCTTGGCAATGCGGAAGGCAGAGACTTTAAATATTGATATAATAAGAAGAGAAAATTTGTAAAAAACGCTTGACATAAAAGTTAAGTTGTGGTATACTGGACTAAATGTGAAGACGGAAAGTAGTAGGTTTGATTCTTCCACACAGAGAGCGTGCGGTTGGTGCGAGCACGCGGAGTGGCAGACCGAAGTCGTTCCCGAGCATCGCAGGTGAACAGAGTAGTCTGCGACGGTCTCCCCCGTTATAAGGACTTTGAGTGCGCGTATTTTACGCGAAATCAGGTGGTACCGCGTTTCCCACGCCCTGATATATTCAGGGCGTGTTTTTGTTTTCGGAGGTTTTGTATGGATATACGCAGAATTACAAAAATCAAGGGCGGTCAGGACGGAGCTATTTTCGGGAAATACCTCTTCCGCCTCGGTCACAAGGGCGTTGGTCAGGTTTATGACCTTGATATTATAGAAAGTGCAAAAGAGGACAGCGAAACCTGTCAAATAGCCGAGTTCACCCTTGACCGCGCGGATATTATTTGCCCACACAGCAATTCGGTTGCGTTCGGAAATGAATATTTTGATGCGAATGATGAGTTCCCGTTGCTCTACTCAAACATTTACAACAACTACGCAAAAGAGGAAAAGAAGCTTAAAGGCGTAAGCTGTGTTTACAGACTTCAAAGAGACCGAAATGAGTTCAAAACCACACTTGTTCAGCTTATAGAGATAGGCTTCACAGAGGACGTATCACTTTGGAAAGCAAGTGAAGAAAAGGACGGTGCACGCCCTTACGGTAACTTTGCTATAGACGTTGAGAAAGGCACTTATTACGCTTTTGTAATGCGCAGTGAAGAACGTGGAACACCTTATTTCGCCTTCGATCTGCCAAAGCTTGCGGACGGTGAGATTGACAAAATCTACGGTGTAAAAAAAGTAGTTCTTACTCCTAATGACATAAAGAACAGCTTCGTTTGCCCCGAACACCACTACATCCAAGGTGCTTGTTGCCATGGCGGTCTTATCTACTCGCTTGAGGGCTTCAGAAACAGTCCTGCGCTTCGTATTATTGCCCCCCAAGAGGGTATTCAGAAAGCCTTTATACCCTTTTCGGAACATGGAATAATCGAGGAGACCGAGCTTATTGATTTCCGAGGAGACGAGTGCTTTTATGGAGATTGCCACGGAGTTTTGTATAAATTAAAATTTTAAGAAATATAACTTGAAAATTCAGAAAGGACATAAAAAATGGATCAGAATCACGAGCTTCCAAAAACATATTCTCCCTCAGAGTTTGAGGACAGAATATATCAAAACTGGTGCGACAAGGGTTATTTCACACCCGCAAAAGACAGCAACGCACCTAAATTTTCGGTGGTAATTCCGCCTCCCAACGTAACGGGTCAGCTTCATATGGGTCACGCCCTTGACGACACTCTTCAGGACATTCTCGTAAGATATAAGAGAATGCAGGGATTTGACACCCTTTGGGTTCCCGGTACGGACCACGCGGGTATCGCTACCCAGATAAAGGTTGAGGAAAATCTCCGCGTTAACGAGGGTCTTACACGTTACGATCTCGGTCGCGAAAAGTTCCTTGAGCGTGTTTGGGACTGGAAAAACAAGTACGGCGACCGCATTATCAGCCAGCTTAAAAAGCTTGGTACCTCCTGCGACTGGACACGCGAGCGCTTTACTATGGACGAAGGCTGTTCCAGAGCAGTCCGCGAAGTGTTTGTAAATCTCTATAATAAGGGCCTTATTTACAGAGGCCACAGAATTATCAACTGGTGTCCCCATTGCTTGACTGCACTTTCGGACGCAGAGGTTGAGTATAAGGATATGGACGGCAATTTCTGGCATATCCGCTATCCCATCAAGGGCGAGGACGGCAAGTTTGTTGAAATTGCTACCACACGTCCCGAAACAATGTTCGGTGATACCGCGGTTGCTGTTAACCCCGAGGACGAGGCTACAAAGCACCTTATAGGCAAGACACTTATTCTTCCTCTTGTAGGCAGAGAGATTCCCGTTATTGCCGACGATTACGTTGAAATAGGCTTTGGTACAGGTTGCGTAAAAATCACACCCGCACACGACCCCAACGACTTCCTTGTAGGTCAGCGTCACGACCTTGAGCAGATTAAGGTTATGAACGACGACGCTACAATGAACGCTTATGCGGGCAAGTACGAGGGAATGGACAGATACGCCTGCCGTAAGGCACTTGTTGCCGACCTTGAGGCTGAGGGGTATCTCATTAAGACAGTTCCTCACCCCCACAACGTAGGCGTTTGTTACCGTTGCGGTACGGTAGTTGAGCCTCTTACCTCCGACCAGTGGTTCGTTAAGATGAAGCCCCTTGCGGCTCCCGCTATTGAGGCTGTTGAGAACGGAACCATCAATTTCGTTCCCGAACGTTTTTCCAAGAACTATTTCAACTGGATGAACAATATTCTTGACTGGTGCATCTCCCGTCAGCTTTGGTGGGGTCACAGAATTCCTGCGTTCTATTGCGACAGTTGCGGAGAAATGTTCGTTTCCAAAGAAGATATGACGGTCTGCCCCAAGTGCGGCAAGGCTCTCAGACAGGACTCCGACGTGCTTGATACCTGGTTCTCGTCGGCACTCTGGCCTTTCTCCACTCTCGGCTGGCCCGACAAGACGGTCGATCTTGAAAAATATTATCCTACAAGCGTGCTTGTAACGGGTTACGATATCATTACCTTCTGGGTTTCCAGAATGATTTTCTCGGGTCTTGAGCATATGGGCAAGGAGCCCTTCTCAACCGTGTTTATCCACGGTCTTGTGCGTGACGCACAGGGACGTAAAATGTCCAAGTCGCTTGGAAACGGTATCGATCCCCTTGAAATTATTGACAAGTACGGTGCGGACGCACTCCGCTTTGCACTTGCTACGGGTAACTCTCCCGGAAACGATAGGCGTTTCTCGGACGAGAAGATAGAAGCGGCAAGAAACTTCGCAAACAAGCTCTGGAATGCCTCCAGATTTGTTCGTATGAATCTCACTATCGACGAAATAAAGCTTCCCGAAGAGAGCAAGCTTGCCCTTGAAGACAAGTGGATCCTTACAAAGTTCAACGCACTTGTGGCAAACGTAACCGCCGCTCTTGATAAGTTTGAGGTGGGCGTTGCACTTTCTAACATCTACGACTTTACCTGGGACGTTTTCTGCGACTGGTATATCGAACTTTCCAAGGTTCGCCTTGGCGCGCAGGGAACAGAGGAAAATCTCGTGGCACAGAACGTCATCGCATACATTCTTACGGGTACGCTCAAGCTCCTCCATCCCTTTATGCCCTTCATTACAGAGGAAATCTATCAGGCACTTCCTCACGATTGCGAAAGTATAATTATCTCCAAGTATCCCGAACTCAACAAGAGTGAGTGCTATGACAAGGCAAACGAGCAGATGGAGCGTATTATTGCGGCTATCAAGGCAATCAGAAACCGCCGCAGCGAGATGAACGTGGTTCCTTCGCGTAAGGCAAAGGTTTATATTGCTACACCGTACACCGATTCCTTCAACTCCGAAACAGCCGTGTTCTTTGGCAGATTGGCAAGTGCATCAGAGGTCGAGATAACCGACAAGATAGAGACGTTTGAGGGTGTCGTTTCGGCTGACAATGCCGTACAGATAATCACCGACTCGGCTACAATCTTCCTGCCCCTTGCCGACATTATCGACACCGAAAAGGAAATGGCAAGACTTACGGCTGAAGAAAAGAAGCTTATCGGAGAGATTGAGAGAATAGAGAAAAAGCTGGCAAATGCAGGCTTCGTTGCTAAAGCACCCGCGGCAGTTGTCGAGGGAGAAAAGGTTAAGATGGCTAAGTACCAAGAAAACCTTGAAGGCGTAAGAGCCGCTATTGCAAAGCTCAAATAATCAAATTAAATCGGGCTGAATCGTAAGATTCAGCCCGTAAATTGTTTTATCAGGTGTAATATCATAAGGGCGGTTTGTCAAAACCGTGATTTTTATTTATTTTTTAACTGTGTTTCTTTTGGCGTTTCACCGGTTACTTTTTTGTAGAAACGGCTGAAATAGGCTATGTTGTCAAAGCCGGAGCTTGATGCCACCTCAGCGACCGTAAGGGTTCCGCCTTCAAGCAGTTCTTGTGCACGCTTTATTCGAAGTTTGTTGCGGTATTGCACAGGAGCCATGCCGTAACATTCGGTAAAAAGAGCTCTGAATGAGCTGACGCTTACGTTACACGCGGCGGCAAATTCGGAAACAGGAATGTTTTCGAGATATTTTTTTCTGAGCATAAGTACACCGGGAATTATATTGGCGTATTTTGGTTTTGAATTTTCAAAAGAGAGCTCTTTTTCAAAAATATACGATAAAAGTTTGTACATAAGCTCCTTGCGCCGCATATGCGAGCTGTTATCCTCTCGCTCGGCGCAAGCTCTGAACTTTTCAAGGATATCAATAATTCTATCGTCCGCCGATTTGTCGGAAACGATCTCTATGCCGTCTGAAAACGTGAAAAAATTGCCGTCAGGGGTTATCATATCAAAATCAAGCAATATAAACGAAGTGCTTTCGCCTACGTATTTCATTCTGTATTTACACCCTTTGGGAATAAAGACAAGCTCTCCGCCGTCAGCGGTAATATCCTCTTTGCCTTCGCGTGAAAAGCAAGCGGCACCCGAAGAGATGTACAAAAGTCCGTGTTTTGTACGTCCTTTTACTCTGTTATCAATAATTCTATCGGGCTTTCGTGTTCGCGCATATACCGATATACCAAAAATGCAAATGTCGTAATCGCTCAAAAAATTGCTGTGAATCTTCCACATTACATATCTCCCGTTTCAAGTAACACCTTTTCAAGTACCTTTTTGCAATAGCCGCATTCGTGGCATTCTTTTTTGCAGGACGCTGTACGCTCAAACCAGTCGTCGGGGAATGCCTTGTTGTCTATTATATATGGGGCAAAGGCTCTTCCGAATCCCGGCTCAAAAAGGTCTAATGTGTTGCCGTAGTGGTAGCCTCTGGCATACGCACCTATTACCATAGCGGGATGAGAGTGCATTCTGGTTGCCAACTTTACAGTGTCAAACAGCCCCTCATAATTGTGAATGTCCTCGGGGCGTACCCAGGTGTTTTCAAGCACCATGTGCCAATTCTGGCGGTCTTTCAGCTTTCGCCAGCATACGTACGGATTGAAGTTCTTTATGTTGTCCACTTCGCATATCTCTGCCTCGTGAGCGACCGTGTTGTCGTGAAAGGTCTGACCCGAGCAAAAGGCAAAACAACCGCTGTTGGCAAGCATTACAAGCTTTTTGCCCGCTCCGTCAGCCCATTTTTTCAGCATCTTCAAATGCTCAATATCCCTGTTGTAATCTCTTTGAACGTGGAACGAGTCAAAAAGATCGGATAAATATTCCATTCCTTTTATCGTTCCTATACGCATATTTACAGATGCACGCACTTCGATATTTGGAAAATGCGTTTTGACCGTGTGGGCAATGGCAGGAGAGGCGGTGGTTATTATATCCACACCGCCTA
>JAFTLM010000184.1 GCA_017455945.1 Clostridia bacterium
AAAAAGAAAAACGCCGTTTGGGGAGTTTCGCTCACTGCGGTGAGCGACAAGGCTTGTGCAGCCTTGACTCGCACCCACTGGCGTGGGGGCTCTTATGGGTGCGGTGCGAACACACCCCTCGCCGCCAAACTATAATTTATCCTTATTACAACGTACAACAAAAGGGGCTGATTAATCAGCCCCTTATTTTTATTCGATTAAAGATTTCCGCTTTTAACAGCTTCAAAGTCTGCCTCAATTTCTTCGGAGGGCTTCTTTGTAAGAAGCGAAACAACCACGATGCAGATAGAGGAGAAGATAAATGCGGGAAGAAGCTCGTAAATAGCGAACACGCTTCCAAAGCCACTGATGACCAGCTTCCACAGGAATACCATACCTGCGCCGCCAACCATACCTGCAACAGCGCCTGCCGCTGTTGTTCTCTTCCAGAAGAGCGAGAAGAGCATAAGCGGACCGAAGGTCGCGCCGAATCCCGCCCAAGCGAAGGAAACTATCTTGAATATGATGCTGTTTTCGTCAAGCGCGATAACGATAGCCACGATTGCAATAACAAGAAGTGTAATTCTTGTTACCCACATAACCTGCTTGTCGGTAGCCTTCTTGTGAATAACACCCTTGAAGATGTTCTTTGAAACAGCCGAAGCCGCAATAAGAAGATAGGAGTCGGAAGAACTGATGGTAGCCGCAAGAATACCCGCCATAACAAATCCTGCGAGAATTGCGGGAAGTGCGTTGGTTGCAAGTGTAATAAAGATATTCTCTGCAGCAGCGCCCGTAAGGTGAACTGTCGGGAACAAATGTCTGCCCATAATACCGATAAATACGGCAACGGCAAGAGAAACAACCACCCAGATCATAGCAATTCTTCTGGAGGGCTTGAGTTCCTTCTCGTCACGGATAGCCATGAAACGGAGAAGAACCTGGGGCATACCGAAGTAGCCGAGACCCCACGCCATGCAAGAGCAAATGCTGAGAATGCTGTAAGTGCCAGGAGTGCTGGAGAAAATAGGAAGGGCGTTATTAACCCCTTGTACATACAGCCCATCCACAGTTGTACTCAAGCTTTCAGCCAAGGCTTCAAGCTCTGGCTCTTTAAGTTTGTCTAAATAACTGAAAGATTGACCAAACTGATTAACAGGATCCGAAACCCCAAAGAAATCAAGGAAACCGGGGAATTCCTTCACGTTGTCGATGATCGCGCCAACACCGCCGGCACTGAAAACGCCGATAGTTACGATAACCACAAGGGAAACGATCATAACGATACCCTGCATAAAGTCAGACGCGCTTTCTGCGAGGAAGCCGCCGAGGAAGGTGTACGCAAGCACGAACACCGCTCCGAGAATCATCATTCCAACATAGTGTTTTCCGCCAAAGAAAAGATTGGAGAAAAGCTTTCCGCAGGTAACGAAGCAGCTTGCCGCGTAAACCGCAAAGAACACGAGAATAAATACCGCCGCAATAGTCATAATAACCTTTTTCTTCTCGCGGAAGCGGTTAGAGAAGAAATCGGGAAGCGTGATAGAGTTGTTAGCTCTCTCGCTGTAACGGCGAAGTCTCTTGGAAACGACAAGCCAGTTGATATATGTACAAACGGCAAGACCGATAGCCGTCCAAGTCGCCTCGGCAACACCTACGAAGTAAGCAAGGCCGGGGAGACCCATAAGCAGCCATCCGCTCATATCGGATGCCTCCGCGCTCATTGCGGTTACCCAAGGACCAAGGGAACGTCCGCCAAGGAAATAGTTGTCGGAATGCTTATTCGCTCTCTTGGCGTAATAAACACCGATAAAGATAACTACAGCCATATAAAGAACCATAGCAATCAAATGTTGAATCTGTTCACTTTTCATTTAATATCCTCCTTTTATCATACACATCGTCCGTAAGATAGAAATATTAATACATTATACCATAATATTTATATAATTGTAAATAGTTTTTTGCTTTTATTTTTTATTTTGTGCATATTTAACAAAAAATATTGTAAGCGTTGGCGGCGGCAGTGTGTATTTGCCTATATTTTTTCATAATAAAACAGGAGCTGTTGCAACAGCTCCTGTTTCGGTATAAGATTATCAAACCTTTTCGGTTTCCTTTTCTTCCACAACGACCTTGCCGTTTCTGTTGAAGATTATCTTTCTGGGGCACTTGTCGGCACATTTGCCGCAACCTGTGCACTTTGAATAATCTATTCTCGCAAGATTGTCGATAACCGATATAGCACCGTCCTCGCACGCCTTCTCGCAGAGTTTACAGCCGATACAGCCCACGTCGCAGGCCTTTCTTACGTCCGCACCCTTCTGTGTGGACGAGCATTCAACCCAAACGGGAGCACTTACGGGAATAAGCTTGATTATCTGTTTGGGGCAGAGAGCCACGCAGGTTCCGCAGCCGCGGCACTTGTTGGGGTCGATGTGCGCGATTTTGTCAACAACCGTGATAGCACCGAACACACACGCCTTTGCGCAGGTTCCGAATCCGAGACAGCCTCCGGGGCAGAGCTTGTCACCGCCCGATGTCTTTGACGCCGAGATACAGTCGTCTGCACCGATGTAGAGGTATTTTCTCTTGGATTTTTCTCCGCAGCCGGCACACATTACCTGGGCTCTTACAGGCTCGGTTTCTTCAACCTCAACGCCCATAATCGCGCCTATGGCTTTTGCGGCTTCGTTACCGCCGACCGAACAGGCGTTTGGTTTTGCCTCACCCTTTACGATAGCCTCGGCAAGTGCCGCACTGCCCGAATATCCGCAACCTCCGCAGTTTGCACCGGGGAGAGCTTCGGTGACTTGAGGAATCCGTTCGTCCACCTTGACCTCAAATATTTTTGATGCGATAGCCAGGATAGCACCGAACACAAGTCCGAGGCCCGCCAGAATGGCAACCGCTATCCCTACCGATGTAAGTATTCCGTACATAAACAATATCCTTTCTCAGAAATTAGCCCAAGTTTATACTTGTGAATCCGGAGAATGCCATAGCAAGAAGGCCTGCCGCGATAAGCGTAATGGGGAAGCCCTTGAAGGCTCTGGGGGGATTAGCCGCCCTCATTCTCATTCTTACGCCCGCAAATACGACGATAGCGAGTGTAAAGCCTATTGCCGAAGCAAATCCGAAGCATATGGACTGTATAAAGTTGTATTCGTTCTGAATGTTAAGCAGGGCGGAGGAGAGAACCGCACAGTTGGTGGTAATAAGCGGGAGGTAAATTCCCAGAGAGCCGTAAAGTGCGGGAACGAACTTACGCAAGAACATTTCTATAAACTGAACCAGTGCCGCGATAACAAGGATAAAAGCAATAGTCTGGAAATATTCAATCTTAAAAGCGACAAGAAGCTGGTAAACAAGCCAGGTAACCGCACTTGAAAGGGTCATTACAAATGTAACCGCCATACCCATACCGAGGGCGGTGTCGGGCTTTTCGGAGACTCCCAGGAAGGGACAGCAACCGTAGAACTTTGCGAAAATGAAGTTTTCGATAAGTACGGCGCCAAACATCATAAGAAGTACGTCTGTAAAACTCATGCGTCTTTTTCCTCCTTTGCTTCGCCCATTGCCTGAGCCTTCATTTTAGCAATCTGTGCCTTGTCCTCGGCGTTGTTGCGTATCTTCTGAACCACGGCTATGATAAGACCGAGAGTAAGGAAGGCGCCGGGAGGCGAGATGATTATTGTTGCGGGGCTGTAGAAGTCGCCAAACAGGGGTATTCCGAGGAATGAACCCATACCGATTATCTCGCGTATCGTTGCCATAATAAACAGGGCAAAGGTAAAGCCAAGACCCATTGCAAGACCGTCAACGGCAGAGGGAAGCACCTTGTTTTTGGATGCGTAAGCCTCTGCACGGGCGAGAATGATACAGTTTACGACTATAAGCGGGATAAAGAGACCGAGAGATTGGTAGAGAGAATAAACGTAAGCTCTCATAATAAACTCGATTACCGTAACAAATCCCGAAATAATTACGATGAACGCCGCAATTCTGACCTGCTTGGGAATGAACTTTCGGAGCAGGGAAATGAGCACGTTTGAGCAGATAAGCACCGCCGTTGCGGCAAGTCCCATACCGATGGCGTTTGAAACCATTGTGGTAAGGGCGAGGATGGGACACATACCCAAAAGCTGTACAAGAACGGGGTTGTTGTCAAGGATACCCTCTTTTAACTGTGTGAGGAAGCCTGATTTCTTTTTCATTGTGCACTTCCTCCTTCGTTGATTACTTTAATAATAAGCTTGTTTGCTTCGTTTACAGCCGCGTGTATTGCCTTGGAACTTATGGTGGCACCCGACACAGCGGCTATATCATCTCCTTTTTTCTTGGAGATGGTGAGCTCTCCCGATTTTTGATTGTATTGGGAAAGATGCTCGTTTGTTGTAGCCTTGGTTCCCACACCGGGTGTTTCGGCGTGGCTGATTATCTTTACGCCTCTGATGCTTCCGTCGGCGTTGTAGCCTATCATGAGGCTGATTTCACCGCCAAAGCCTTTTCCCGTAATGTTGATTGCGTAACCGATGACGGTTTTTTCGTCAACAAGTACCTTGGAAACCTCTTTTACGGATTTAGGGGAGTTTTCGGGCAAATCCACGTCGCCAAGCGTCAGTTCGGGAGCTTCTGCACCCGGCTCGCGGAATATCTCCGCAATAGCATTGGACTTTTCGTTTGCTACGTTTTCGTTATATTTGTTGATGGTTACCGAGTAGGCGAGAGCAACCGCACCCGCGATAACTCCGCAGACGAGGAAAAGCGAGAGCGTTATTTTAAGAGCGGTGAAGAAATAACTTTTTTTCATTTTTTCGCCACCTCCGCTTTAGCTTTTTTTGTTCCGAATACACGGGGCTTTGTAGCCTTGTCAATGTACCATACAAGAGCGTTCATAACGAGAATCGAGAAGGAAACGCCCTCGGGGTAGTTGCTGAAATATCTGAAGAATACAGTCAGCAGACCGCAACCGATACCGAATATGATTCGTCCCTTTGCGGTAACGGGAGAGGTCACGTAGTCGGTCGCCATAAAGAGTGCGCCCAGCATAAGACCGCCCGAAAGGAGCTGAGTAAGCATAAAGTCGAGGTTGGACATTCCGCCCTGAGGGAAGATGAAGGTGATGATTGCCACCGTTCCCAGGTAAGAAAGGGGGACGTGAAGGCTTATAACCTTCATTATTACAAGGTAGATAGCCCCCACAATGAGAAGGAGTGCCGAAATTTCACCGATAGAGCCTCCCATACGTCCGATAAAGAGGTCGAAAAGGCTTATGTCCATACTGCTTGTGCCGTCCTTGAGTATTGCAAGGGGGGTAGCACCTGCGGTGGCGTCCGCAACGCCGATGGGGGTGAACTTCGCCATAGGCTCCGACCAGGACATAAAGAGGAAAACTCTCGCCGCCAACGCGGGGTTGAGGAAGTTTTTGCCTATGCCTCCAAAGAGCTGTTTAACCACTACTATTGCCACGAACGCACCCACGATGGGAATAAGGATTCCCACGCCCGAGGGCAGGTTCATTGCAAGCAAAAGACCTGTAACCACCGCCGAGAGGTCGCTTACGGTGTTTTGGCGTTTGAGAAGCTTCTGCGTGCCCCACTCAAAGAACATACAGGAAACCACCGAAACGGCAACTATAACCGCCGCTTTCGCACCGAACATAATTATTCCCCAGATTGTGGCGGGAAGCAGTGCGATGATGACGTGAAGCATAATTTTCTGCGTGGTTATGCCGTTTTTGATGTGCGGAGAGGGCGAGACAGCAAGCAGACCGTCGGTCTTTATCTCGTTTTCAACGTTGTTTATATTTTCGTTCATTGCTATATCCTTTCCGAGAAATCTTATTTGGCTTTTGCCGCTTCGGCGGCACGCTTCTTTGCCGCCTCGGCTCTGATGTCCGCCTTTGCGTTGCGTATGTACTGAACTATCGGTATCTGAGCGGGACAGTTGTAGGAACAGGTTCCGCACTCAACGCAGCTCATAGCACTCATTGCCTCGGCTTCGCGGAAATCAAGGTTTTTTGAATAAAGAGCCAGATAATTGGGCATAAGATGCATAGGGCAGTTTTTAACGCAACGTCCGCATCTGATGCAGTTATTTTCCTCCAGAGAGGTCTGATTGTCAAAGTCCTCCGAGAAAACAAGTATTGCCGACGTACCCTTCGTAACCACGCCGTTTATGTTCCACTGAGCGTTACCCATCATAGGACCGCCGTTGACTATCTTGTGAGGAACTTTTTTAAGACCTCCGCAGTACTCGATAAGGTCGAGGAAGGATGTTCCCGTGTGGGCAAAGATGTTCTTGGGAGTTTTTATGCAGTCGCCGTCAACAGTAACGACACGCTTTACAAGAGGCGTTCCGTTGTAGAAGGCTCTCTCCATTGCCGCACAGGTTTCGGCGTTGAAAATAACGCATCCGATATCTGCGGGAAGCTTGCCGGGAGCAAGCTCCTTTCCAAAGAGTGCGTACATTATCTGTCGCTCGTCGCCCTGGGGGTATTTGGTTTTCATTGTAACCACCTTCAGGGGCAGGGAATGGTCGGAAATGTACTTGCTGAGAGCCGCAATGGCGTCGGGTTTGTTGTCTTCAACCGCAAGGAATCCCTCTTTAAGACCGAGAGCGTGACGCATAATCTCGGTTCCTCTGATGACCGCCTCGGGCTGTTCAACCATAAGACGGTGGTTTGCCGTGATAAAGGGTTCGCACTCGGCACAGTTTATGATAAGCGTGTCAGCCTTTCCGATGGCACCCGCAAGCTTTGCGTAGGTGGGGAAGGTGGCACCTCCCATACCCGAAATGCCCGCCTTGCGCGCAACCTCAACCAACTCCTCGGGAGTGGTTTCTTCAAGAGGCTTGGGGAAGGGTTGAAGCTCTTCGCCTCGCTTGTATTCGTAATCGTTTTCTATAACAACGTGCTGTATGGGGGTACCCACAGAGTTGATAACTACCTTTATTTCAAGAACCTTTCCCGAAACGCTGGCGTGAACGGGACAGCCAAGACCGCTTTCAATCTCTCCGATAACCTGACCGTAGGTTACGTAATCGCCTGCCGCAACAACCGGCTTGCAGGGAACACCGATGTGCTGTGCAAGGGGAATGGCAACCGTCTTTGGAGCGGGAACTCGTTCAATGGGAGAACTTGCAGTGTTTTTGTATTCGCGGACGTGCATACCGCCTTTGAATGTGTATGCCAAAGTATCTACCTTCTTTCCTATGTATTTGAAACTGCCGAGGCAGAATTTCTTCAGCATAATTATATCACGAAATCCCGATTTATTCAATAGAGAATTGCCGCCAAAAGAGGGTTTTGTTTGCAAAAAGAGTACAAAAAAAGCAAAAAACAAAGGGAAATCGTTTGTTTTTTAACAAATAATCAAAAAATTTGATATTGAAATAAAAAAGATTGAAAAAAGGTGTTGACAAAAAGAAAAAATTATGATATAATAACCAAGCGTTCGAAAACGAACGGCAAAAAATGGCGGGATAGCTCAGTTGGCTAGAGCAATCGGTTCATACCCGATAGGTCATGGGTTCAAGTCCAATTCCCGCTACCAGGCCCGTTGGTCAAGCGGCTAAGACACCGCCCTTTCACGGCGGTAACGGGAGTTCGATTCTCCCACGGGTCACCAAAAAAAGAACACGCCATAGGG
>JAFTLM010000185.1 GCA_017455945.1 Clostridia bacterium
CAAACTCGTCGGTGTTCAGCCGACGAGTGAACGGCAACGCACAAAACAATCAAAAAATTTTCATTAGGAAGGTTTTTTGCGGAGCTTTTTTGCAAAAAAGCGACCCGTTCCCCCGTTCTCTCCACCGCTAAACTATAATTTCAAACATAAAAAATATTATCTGAGAATGCACAGAAAGGATAAAAGATATGGACTACAAATTTCAAAACGTGCCCCGTGTGTACGGCGGACTTGACCTTTGGATGATCAACGACGAGCTGGAGGACGACGTTCTTCGTGAGCAGGTCAGAGAATTTTACGACAAGGGTTGTTATTCGGTAATTGCCAGAACCTACAACGGTCTTAAATCCGACTACCCGGGTGAGAGCTTTATGGGCAAGATCGCCGTTATTCTTGACGAAGCGAAGAAAGTGGGGCTGAAAATTGCTCTCCAGGCCGGCTATATGCCTGCGGCTTGCCCGGATCTGCCCTCGGAGTACGCTCTTTCCTACATAAAGCCCATAAAGACAGCCGAGCTTAAGGGCGGCGAGACCGTCATCAGCACCCACGGAGAGTGGAGTTATACAGAATTTTTGTACCCTAACGCGCTCAATATGTTCCATAAAGAGGCGGTTGACCACTACGTTAAGTATACATACGGCGAGATGTGGAAGCGTTTTGAGGGGTATTTCGGTAATACCGTTGTTGGCGTTTGGGTAGACGAGCCTCGCTATACGCCCGACATGATGCCATGCTGCCGTGATATGCGCAAGGACTTCAAAAAGATCTACGGCGAGGACCTTGATGAGCAGATATATATGCTTTACGAAAACGAGGGCGACTACAAGAAGCTCCGCTACCGTTTCTACACCCTTATGGAAAAGAAGATGGAGAAGGCTTATTTTGCCACCATTCGCGATTGGTGCCACGCCCATAATCTTCAGTTCTGCGGTCACCTTATGGCAGAGGACTACGTTTATACTCAGATTGGTGCGGCTTGCGCAAATATGCCGTACTACAGATATTTCGACATTCCCGGTATCGACGTGCTCAGAACCGAGCAGAACTGGGCGAAGATGCCCAAGGCTCCCGTGGACTATATGAGATATCCCCTTATAAAAGCAAACGGTGAAAAGCCCAACGCCCCCGCAAGCTTTGAGCTTGACCACATGATGTACCAGCCTCCCAGACAGCTTGCTTCGGCGGCTTGCCAGGCAGGTAAGGAGCATCTCCTGTGCGAGATGTACGCCGTTACCGCTCCCGACCTTAATTTCCGTGACCAGATGCATTTGTTTGATTTCTTTGCGGCACACGGCATAAATCACCAGTGCTGTCACGCAATGTTCTACTCAATAAAGGGCTTCAGAAAACGCTTCTATCCCCAGCAGTTCAACACATATCAACCCTTCTGGTGCAATTTCGGCAATATAAAGAGCTACGTTTCGAGAGTGTCGAATTTCGTGAGCTTCGGTAAGCCCACTACAGACCTGCTGGTGCTTCACCCGATGGACACCTGCCGTGAGATTTTCCGTGTCAAGTACGAAAAGGCGGACAGAGAGCCTCAGCGTGACTCATACGAGTACGACGAGCGTTTCTTCGGGCTTCAGAAGAGCCTTTTGTCCTCTCAGATAGACTTCCACTTCGGTGACCAGAATATAATGAGTGACGAGGGAAGTGTTGACGGAGGCAGACTTGTTGTGGGTAAAATGAGCTATAAGACACTTGTTTTGCCCGAGATTGACGTGCTTCGCAGACCCGTTTACAATCTTATCTGCGAGTTTGCAAAGGCGGGAGGCGAGGTGCTTATCTCCCGCGGACTTCCCACGCGAATCGACGGCGAGCTTTCCGCGGAGGTTGGCGAGCTTGCAAGGCTTGAGGGCGTAAGGCTCTTTGAGGACACCGCTTCGCTGGTGCGTTATCTTGCCGACAGAGAGGGCGGCTTCAGATATATTTCCGATTGCGATATTTCAAGTACGCTTATCAACCGCAGAGTTGACGGCGGAGACAACTACTTTATGGTGTTCAACCGCGACTGTCTTGAAAGCAAGCAGGGAACTCTTGTTCTTGACGGCAAGCACAAGGCTGTGAAATTTAACGCTCTTGACGGAAGTGCCTCCGCGATGCACTCCTACTTCAAGGATGGCAAGACCTATATTGACTTTACCAACGACGAGGGCGGAAGCACGCTTATCTATACCACTCCCGCAGAGGAGCTTCCCTCAGCGGCGAAAAAGCAGGGTGCGGTGCTTACAATGCCTCTTGACCCGGAAAGCTTAGAGCTTCACAATCCTAACCTTATGACGCTTGAATACTGCTCTTACAAGCTTGACGGCGAGACTGAATTTTCCAAAGAGTACGTTACCGAGCGTATTATCGAGATTCTCCGCGACGCAAACTACGACGGCGGTATAACCATGCGTTTCAAGTTCTATTCCGACCATGAGGCTAAGGGAGTAAGGCTTATATGTGAAGAGCCCGAGCTTTGTGAAATCAGCCTCAACGGTGTTCGTGTAAATAACAAGTCGGTCGGCTATTACTACGAGAGGGGCTTTGAAATTCTTGAGCTTCCCGACGTTATCGCGGAAGGCGAAAACTTTATTGAAATCACTCGCCACAACGACGCGGTAAAGACAGCGGCTATGCACGAAGTGGCTCACCTCTTCGAGCTTTTCAGAGCCCCCAAGGGAACGGATTTGGAGAGGATCCACCTGCTTGGCGATTTTGACGTCAAGGGCTACGCCGAGATGGGCGTTTCGGCTCACACAAGGATAAACAAGCGGACCGTGCTTTCGCGTCGCACGCCCCTTGAGCCTACAGCCGATATTACCCGACACGGTTACCCCTTCTGGGTGGGAAGTATGACCTATTCCTATAAGCTTGACGTTGACGGTGAAATGCTTAAAAAGGATATCGCCTTGAAGATAGGCAAATACGGTGTTTGTACCGCAAACGTTGAAGTGAACGGCAAAAAACTGGGAAGCATTGACCGCAATCCCTATGCGATATCGCTTGGGGGAGCGCTTAAATGCGGGGAGAACGAGATAAAGATAACAGGCTTTACCACTCTTCGCAACGCCATAGGTCCTATGCACGTAAAGAACCGCGAGATAGGCGGATGCAGTAAGCCGGAATGGTTCAGCGGACACGGCTCTGACGGAGGAGTTGTTTCCAAGAAGGACGATTTTGATATCAAGGACCGCGATGCAATTACCTGGACCGAAAACTTTCAGCTTGTTCCCACGGGTATCGGCGACGTTGTCGTTGAGATTAAATAAAATTTTAAAGGAGCTGTCTTTGACAGCTCCTTTAGCGGCGAGGGGTATGTTTGCACTGCACCCATAAGAGCCCCCACGCCAGTGGGTGCGAGTCAAGGCTGCACAAGCCTTGTCGCTCACCGCAGTGAGCGAAATTCCCCAAAACGGCGTTTTTCTTTTTGCGAACTTTTTCTTTTTGCGCCTTTGGCTTCAAAAAGAAAAAGTGGACTAACGGCTCGGATAGCTTTATTTCTGTAGGCTTACAGCGGTTTTGTAAGGCATAATTCGGAACTCCGCTTTCTTTTGACACAAAAGGCGCAAAAGAAAGCTCACAAAGAAAACGCCGAGTGCCTGCGGGCGCAACTGGTTGCGTAGCAACCTTGTGAGCGAAGCGGGAGGTCGCTTTTTGCAAAAAGCTCCGCAAAAACCTTTCCGGACTTGGCGAGTGCGAACACACCCCTCGCCGCCAAACTATAATTTACAACAAAAACAGGCTATCTCAAAATAGCCTGTTTTTGTTTTTTTATTACACGTATCTGTCTTTGAGGGTGTCGGTTAGTTGGACCTTTATGGGGGATGAGTTCTTCATAATTATCTCTCCCTCTGTGGTGGTGAAGATTGTGGGGGCGTTGAAGCCCGTTACCGTCACGTTTTCAAAATATATCTGCTTGAAGTGCTGTGCGTTCATGAAAATCGCGTCCTCACAGCCTTCTTTGGGCGATATCTCAACGTCCTCAAGGCGGAGCGAGCAGGGCTCGTTTTCGTCGCAGTAAAGGTCGATGGGAAGCGAAACGCCGTGGCACTTGCAGTTCTTTATGGTAACGTCAACAAGCGAGCGGTTTGTAACCCACTTGTCCTTGCCCCAGCGAAGTCTGAAAAGCGAATTTGGACGCTCAAAGGTGCAGTTCTGAATAATTATATTGCCCTGGACGTTCTCAATCGGCTTTTGACCGCAGGCGAAATAGAGGAAGGGCGTATGCTGTGTGTGGCGGTGTGTCTCGTTTGTGGGTGCGGATGCCGCCTTTTCTTCAGGCGAAAGGCTTCCGCGGAAGCCGTAACGCGAGGGTGCGTGGGTTCGGCAGTTGTCGATGAGAATATCCTTGCCTCCGATTCTGAAGGCACTGCAAGCACAGTCCAGCAGGCAATTCCTGACCACCACGTTTTCGGTGTCGATGCCCGCAACGCAGTCGTCGCCCGTGTAGAATTCGCAGTTCTCGATAAGCACGTTTTTAGCGTATTTGAAGTGGATTCCGTCGTGACCGCCAAGCACAGTAAGGTCGTGGGCGTAAATATTTTGGCTCTTGGGAAGATTGTGGGCAAAATTGCTGCTGTTCTTGACCGTGTAGCCGGCAAGCTCAATATTTGAACAGCACGCAAACGTAATAGCGTGAGGTCCTCTGTAGTTTTCTTCTCCCTCGGGGTTGAAAACGTCGTTGCCCACAATGAACGAATCCTTTTCACCGATAATCTTTATGTTCTTAGCCTTGTACGCTCTTATAATCGAGTTGTACCAGGGGCGGGTAAGATAGTTGGTGCCGAGATACGGGTCGGCTTCCGCCTCAAGATCATAGGTTTCAAGGGTGTCATCAAGAAAATGCGTATAATCGTCGGGGTTGGTGCTTCCGTCAAGAGCCGCACCCGAAAGCAGGTGAAGGGTTATATTTGATCGCATCTTGACGGTGGCGGTTTTGAATATGCCCGCAGGAACGACAACCTCGCCGCCGCCCGCGAGGAACGCCGCGTCGATTGCCGCCTGGATTTTGGCGGTTTGAAGCTCCGCGGAGCCTGCCACCGCACCGTAATCAAGAATATTGTAAAGCTGTTTCATAAAATCAACCTCCCAAAAACGGTTTTTTTCAAGAATATTTTACCATAAAAAAATCCAATGTCAAGCAGTTTTCGGCTTTTTGTTGTTTTTTTGTTTATTTGAATTTAAGGCTGTCAAAAATAGGTTATACGACGTTTTGGGAGGAAATTATGCCTGATATGATTGCTAAATTGGGAAAGATAGAGAGCTTCACAAAAACAAAGGAGCTGCTTTTGTGCGTGGACAGCGACGGTTGCGTGCTTGACACAATGAACGTCAAGCACCGCCGTTGCTTCGGGCCGTTGCTTATAAAGGAGTGGGGACTGTGGGAGCACGAAAGGGAGGTGCTTTCGCTGTGGAACAACATCAATCTTTACCCAAAAACCAGGGGGGTCAACCGCTTCAGAGGGTTGGCATTACCTCTGAAGGCGGTAAACAGCCGATACCGTCCCGTGGAGGGGATAGGGAATCTCATCTACTGGACCGAAAGCGGAACTCTTTCGGAGGAGGCGCTGATGGGCGAGATAGAAAAGAACCCCGAGGTGCTGATATTCAAAAAGGCGCTTGCCTGGAGCCGAGCGGTAAACCGAGCCTCGGAGGAGCTGCCTGAGGGGGAGATAAGGGTATTTGACGGTGTAAAGAGTGCCCTTGAGCACGCCCACAGGTACGCCGATATTGCGGTGGTGTCGGGGGCGGCTCCCGAACGGCTTTTTGGAGAATGGAGGGATTGCGGACTTCTGTCCTGTGCCGACGTTTTCCTGGCACAGAACGCGGGAAGCAAGAGCTTTTGCGTGGGAAAACTGCTTGAAAAGGGCTATGCTCCGAGTGCGGTGCTTGTGTGCGGCGATTCACCGGGCGATCTTGAGGCGGCAGAGAGGAACTCGGCTTTTTTCTATCCGATATTTGCGGGGAAAGAGGAAAAAAGCTGGAGCGGATTTATCGGTGCCTTTGAGAAATTCAGGGAAGGAAAATACGCAGAGGAAAACGACAGGCAAAAAAGAGAATTTTTGAAGAATCTGGAGGGATAGAAAATGGTAGATCTTAAGGCGAAGCCCTATTGTTTGGGGGGAGATGACATTGAATGGGTGAAAAACACCA
>JAFTLM010000015.1 GCA_017455945.1 Clostridia bacterium
ACTCTGCTTCAAAAGCACGTTGACGATAATATGCGTATAGCTCAAGACCAAGAAGCCTTTTGGAAGCGGTACGAAGAGTATGAGGCACGTGTAAACGAACTTGCCGCAGAGCTTGATTCCCTGAAAGTGTTACGCCTTAAACGCATTCAGAAAGCCGAAATCATCGGTGCGTTTATGTTCGAGCTTTACGAGAGAGACGGAGTGATAGAAGCCTTCGATGAGCGCCTTTGGGTTGCAAGCGTTGACACCGTTACGGTTTATAAAACGGGTGAGATGGTATTCCGTTTCAAGAACGAAATGGAAATCAAGCACGGATTAAGTAAATAATTATAGTCAAAAATGCTCCTACGATGTTTTTTCGCAGGAGCATAATGCTATTTGTCACCATCAGTGGGAAGGTCAAAAGTAATCGGTTCATCATCCTCATCATCGAGGTTTTCCTTCTCGTAGAGCTTTCCGATGCGTAAACGATGAATGTTATTTTTCTTTTTGCCGTTGTATTCAATGACCATTGCCTCGGCATACCCAAGCATACCCGGACGACGTTCTTTTGCCATACGGGTGAGGGCTTTAAGGGACACTGCGCCGAGCTTTTCCTTGAATACCTCATCGTCAAGCACATTCTTATATACCACAACGAGCTTTGCCACGGCTTTCATAATGCTTCCAGAGAAGGAGTTGCAATCGCCCTCCCAAGCACCGATGATAAGGCGCAAAACACGGCTCAATACGTGGTAGCCGTAATCCTTGTAAATAGACTCGACAGTGGCAATAGCGCAAATAACACCGTGGGTTTTCTGTGAGCCTATTGTAAGACCGAAGGACTCCACGAGGTCACGAATGATAATCTGCTCATCGTTGCCCGCTTCAATGTTGGCCATAAATATTTCAAGGGGCTGAAGGCTTTTAACGAACTTCATCTGATTGGCAAAAATATCTGCTTCGTGTTCGTAGCAGAGGTCATCATAGACCATACACCAAACAGGAGTGTCGCGGGAGCCTGAAACAAGTGCCACAATTTCAATAGTGTGTTGTCCGTTGAAAACATAGTTGATGCCATCTCTTCGGCTGACCTTTACAGGGTTAATTTGATAAAGGTCAAAGTTCTCTGCGGCACGAGCAATGTGGCTATGAGAAAGGCTGCGCTGATAGTCTTGGTTCGACACCAAGTTTTTTATAGGAATCTGCTCAAAATGCACATTCGGCACGAACATACTGTAATCGTCCATTTTACTCCTCCTCGATGAGTGCGAGTAATTCTGCGATGTTACCTTGCAGGTCGCACAGCACTTCTTTTAGGTTCTTCTTTGCACGATCTGAAACGATAGCGGCATTGATGTTTTTATAGGCACGCCCGATGGAGCTTGTCCACGAAGGCACCGTAAGGGAAAGTTCTACTGCGGGAGCATCGGGGTCAAAGGCAGGCATATCCTTGACGGAGGGTCTGTTAATGACTGGTGCTGCTTGCGTTGCGCCTTTGGGCGGTCTGCCACGGTGGGGCGTATTCATTTGGATACTATACCCTTTTTGCTCAACACCGAAATCAGCCCTCCGAAGCTCTTGAGCAGACATCCTTGATAGTTCCACAACTCTCTGGTGCGGTAGTTTTAATCTGCCCGCGAGGATTTTGGGGAGAACCTCGGGATACTTTGAGCCTATGCTCAAAAGCGCCTTTGTATAAATAGCATATTTCTGAACAGTTGCGTGGGTGACGTGGTTTTCATCCGCTATGCGTTGTGCGGTAGTGTGCCTTGTTGGGGACTCACGATAATCAATGCCTTCAAGGGAGATATCATCTATGTTTGAGCGCCAAGTGGAATAGCCGCGCGGACGGGTGCTATTTAAGTATTTTTCTGCTTCGTACTGCATTCCTATAAGAAACTTTCTAGTCTCAAAGGTCAAATCCCTACGGAGGAGTTGTTTTTTGCAGACAAAGGCATAAGCGGCTTCCTTACAGGAAAAACGCATCTCCTTCACGTCATACGGAATATCGTGGCGCAAGCAAATTTCGTATTGCGTCAAACCATCGATAATATATCCGTTCCAAGTAATAATCGGTTCGGTGCAACCTTCTGCAAGGAGAGTTTCTTCGAGAGCAAGGTATTCTTTCTTGCTATAGGGGCTGATTAAATTCGTAAAATCCTTATTTATCTGTAGTCGTATATTTTTCATTTTTATTCGCCACTTTCCACTCGTTACATTGAACTTAAATCCCAAAGAACCAACTGATGCGTTTTTATAAATTTGCCCCCGGTAAGACGGTAAGTGTGC
>JAFTLM010000186.1 GCA_017455945.1 Clostridia bacterium
GAAAGCGACTGACTAAATTACAGGGGTGAATCCGTTGGTTACTACAGTTATAACAGGTGTGGCACTTCCTTTTATAGGAACTTCTCTCGGAAGTGCAGCCGTGTTTTTTATGAAAAAGCACCGCAGTCTGGCTCTTACCGACTGTCTGTCCGGATTTGCAGGCGGTGTGATGCTTGCCGCTTCGGTATGGAGTCTGCTCATACCTTCTCTTGAGGAAGGAGAGGCTTTGGGCAGATTTTCCTTTCTGCCGTCGGCGACAGGTTTTTTTATAGGTATAATATTTATGCTTTTTTGCGAAAGTGTTGCAGACAGACTTTACAAAGAAAAGATAGGTTCGGAGTTTAAAAGCAGGGTGATTACTGCCTTTGCCGTAACGGTGCATAATTTTCCCGAGGGACTTGCGGTGGGCTTGATCTATGCATCGCTTTTAAGTGACAGCAGTCCCGTTGCGGTGGCAGGAGCACTTTCTCTGAGTCTTGGAATTGCGATACAGAATATTCCTGAGGGAGCGGTTGTTTCATTGCCGCTTTACAGCAACCGTTGGGGCAAGATGAAAGCTTTTTTGTACGGAGTTTTATCGGGCGCTGTTGAACCGGTGGCGGCGGTAACGGCTGTTTTGTTTGCACGATTCTTTTCTCCGCTGATGGCATATTTGCTTTCTTTTGCGGCGGGCTCGATGATTTTTGTTGTTATGGAGGAGCTGTCGGAGGATATGCGAGGGAGAAATGGGAGAGGTATTTTATTTTTTGCTCTCGGATTTACGGTAATGATGAGCCTTGATGTGGCATTGAGATAAAAAAGCGAAAGTTCTTTTGGTCACTTTTCTTTCAAGAAAAGTGACGCCTGCCCGGCGAGGGCGAAAAGCGTACACCGTCTTGGAAACAAGGCGGTGTTTATATATTGAAATCTTCGTGCAGGGGATGTCCCGTGTGGCTTCACGGTTTCGCCGCAACATTGAGCGAACGTTGTAGCGCCGCCCAATGGGCGGCTTTTTTTGTTGTACTTTTATTTTTCTGAGTTGTTGCTTTTACGTTCTACAGCCTTGACTTTTAGGTTGTGCTTTTCTTTTATTCCGTGGTTATTGTTTTTTCATTCTACTGCCCTGTGCGGGCGGCACTTACTTTTGTCGGTTGCGACAAAAGTAAGCAAAAGCGCGCTTTTGTTCCAGTTTTGTTCTCCGAACAAGTCCGCAGTGGCGGTGAATTTTTCTGCTATTACCTTTGTCTGAAATTATCCTTCGTTCAGTTCTGTTTGATTGTTATTGAAACAACCTTGTGCTCTACAGAAAAATTCACATTACTACTCGTCTTCCCTACTGTAACAGCTCACGAACCGCTTTAATAAAAACAACCTTTCAACGTTATCAGACCGCTACCGTCCGTGGTGTACCCCAACCTCCGTAATGGTCCAATTTTCTCGTCAGCCTTTTAACTGCCGTGTATTCCGACATTCGATAGCCGCTAGGTGGGAGAATGGCTTTAGCCCAACCTTGATATAAAAAATTAGCCTTACTTATAATCCGTACAACCTTGGAGGACGGATGAAGATGAAATAACCACGGGAGCGGTCTGCGAGAGTCGGGTTGACTGTACCGGAAAGGCAGACGAGAAAACCTGACAATAACGGAGTTGAAATGAAAGCATACACGGAGCGGACTCATTGGTGGAAGTTTTCCTTAAACATAGTTGTACGTGAACTGCTGTGGTAAATTGAGCTGTAGTAATGTAAATTTTTCCGTAGAGCAGAAAGATGTTTTCATATAACATTAAATTAATTTTGAAGAGTTGCGATTAAAACAAACGTAACAGAGGAAAAATTTACAGCCA
>JAFTLM010000187.1 GCA_017455945.1 Clostridia bacterium
CTTTGCACAAGGGAGCCTTTGACACAGGCACATCCTCACTCTATATTTAGTTTGCTTTTTTTCACCGGCAATAGCCTTTATCGAACCACGCGACTATCGCGTGGTTTTCGGGTTACAATCAAAAAGGAGCTGATTTCAGCTCCTTTTGTTGTTTATATTTCGTCGTTTATGGCAAGCTGCATAAACTCCTCTTTGGAAATGAGAATCTTTCTCGGTTTATTGCCGTCGGGGGCACTGACAAAGCCCATCTGCTCCATCTGGTCAATAATCTTCGCGGCTCTTCCGTAGCCCACTTCAAGGCGTCTCTGCAAAAGCGAGGTCGCCACCTTGCCGCTGTCAATGGCAAGCTCCATAGCTTCCTTGAACTTGGGGTCAAGTCCGCCTTCAACCTCTCCTCCGCCCGCGGGAGCTGCTCCCTTCTTGCCCGCAGAGCATTTAGCCGCTTCTTCGTCGATAAGCTTGATAAACTCTTCGTTGTATTTAGCTCCGCAGTTATTCTGCTTGATAAACTCAACAATTTTTTCAACCTCAAACTCGCTGACAAAGGCACCCTGCACACGCATAGGCTTTGACGAGCCAACGGGAGCAAAGAGCATATCACCCTTACCGATAAGGCGTTCGGCACCGCCTATGTCTATGATTGTACGCGAGTCCACCTGTGAGGTAACGGTACAAGCTATACGCGAGGGAATGTTTGCCTTGATAAGACCCGTAATGACGTCAACAGAGGGTCTCTGGGTACCGATTATGATATGGATTCCCGCCGCACGTGCCTTTTGCGCAAGACGGCAGATAGATGACTCAACCGCGTCTTTAGCAGTCATCATAAGGTCGGCAAGCTCGTCGATGATAATAACCATCTGAGGCATAAACTCCTTGGTGGGGTCGTCCTTTGTAACCTCGTTATAGTTGAATATGTTACGCACTCCGACTTCCTCGATGAGAGCGAAACGGCGCTCCATTTCGGCAACGGCAGAGGCAAGAGCACCCGCCGCCTTGGTGGGGTCGCTGACTATAGGACAGTAAAGGTGAGGAATATCCTTATAGGAATTGAACTCGACCTTTTTGGGGTCGATAAGAATAAGCTTTACCTCGTCGGGTCTTGCCTTATAAAGCAAACTGACGATGATACTGTTGATACAAACCGACTTACCCATACCCGTAGCACCCGCAATAAGCAAGTGGGGCATTTTGGCAATATTGAAGTAGACAGATTTGCCGCCTACGTCGGCACCCAGGCAGGCGGTAAGCTTGCTGGATTCGCCCACAAACCTTTCGGTATCGATAAGCGAACGAAGATACACCGTCGTGGGATTTTCGTTGGGAACCTCTATACCGACTGCGGGCTTTCCGGGAATCGGAGCCTCAATACGCACACCGGTGGTGGCAAGATTGAGGGCAATATCGTCAACCAGGTTGGCAATCGAACGGACACGCACGCCCACGTCGGGCTTAAGCTCGTAACGGGTTATCGTAGGTCCTCTTGAATAGGTTATTTCTTTTATTTTTACATTAAAGCTTCGGAGGGTATCCATAAGCACCTGGGCGTTTCTCCTAAGCTCCTCTGTGTTATCGTCGTCCTTTTTGTTCGTGTCCTCGGCAAGCAGGTCAATGGGCGGGAACACGTACTCGGCAACCTCTTCCTCGGGTTCGATATCCACGGGAACCTCGTCAAACTCGTCGTCAACTATATCGTCAACCGTCTCAAGGTCATCAATTTCCTTCATAGATGACAGCGGGTCGTTGTGTGTCTCTTCGGACGTCTCCGCAGCTTTTGGTGCCGTCTGGGCGTTTTCCTTCGGCTCTGCCTTTGGAGCTTCCTGGGCAACAGGTGCCGCCTTCTTTTCTTTTTCCTTTTCGTTTCCGAATACCTCTTTAAGGAGGTCGTTCATATCATCGCTCACAGGCTTTTTCTCTTCTGCCTTGACAGCTTTTTCGGGTTCTTCTTCCTTGGGAGGAATTATAAGGACGGGAGCCTTCTCTTCTGCGGGAGCAGGCTTGGTTTCGGGTTCTTCCTTAACCTCATCAGCCGCCTCCTTTTCTCTTTGCTTCTCTTCCTTTTCCCTTTGTTTTTCTTCTTTTTCTCTTTGCTTTTCGACTTTTTTACGCTCGGCTTCTTCGGCTTTTTGGCGTGCCAATGCCGCCTTTTCTTCCTCCGCTTCGCGTTTTTTCTGCTTCTCAGCCTCTATACGCTCAAGCTCTTTTTCGCGGTCTTCCTCTTCTTCAAGAAGTCTGCGCTCCTCTCTCTCCGCCGCCTTTCTTTCGCGTGCCGCTTTCATCTTATATTTTATGAGAGTCATAACGTAACCGGGGGTAATGCCAAGCAGGAATATCGTGAAAATAACCGCCAACATAACGGTAACTATTACAGAGCCTACAAGTCCCAGCCCGGTACGGCAGAGCTCGCCTATGTAGCCGCCTATAACACCGCCGCTGTCAAGGTTTACTCCGCTCTTATAAAAGACACCTATTTCCGTATTAAGCTTGAATGCTCTGCACGCCAAAACGTGAATAAAGGTTGACATAGAAACAAGCGACACGATTCCGTAGAAAACTCTCGCCATTGTGCATCTCTTTTCCACACTCTTGGACCAGGTAACCGCAAGAATGGCAAGCACAACGGGAACGAAAAACGCACCGAAGCCGAACATTCCGCACAAAAAGTCTCTTATTGCCTTACCTACCACGCCAACGCCGTTTTCCGCGCTTACACCGCTGAAAATATCTATGAAAAGGAAGCAAGCCACAACAAACAAAGCCAATATCATAAGGACGTACGGCATTATGACATTAAGCAGACTCGGCTTCTCCCGTTTCTTCTCTTTTTTTGTATCCTTTTCCGCCGATTTTTTTCGGCTCTTTACCGTATCCGAGCTCTCGTCGTAATTTTTGAGCTTTTTGGTCTTTTTATTTCCGACCGTTCCGGACGGCGTTTTTTCGTTTTTGCGGGTCTTTTTTTCTTTTTCCATTTTATGCCCCTTTTAATTTTATATTTGGGTTATTTTTTATAACATTTATTTCAGAACACCTATACATAATATTATAGCATTACGTTTTGTTTTTTTCAAGAGAAATTTGTAAAATTCGGAGGATTTTTTCTTATGAACGCAAAATTCCGTCTTTTCACGGTGGCAATCGGTGCTTTGGCGGCGGGAATAATCAACGGACTGCTTGGTGCCGGCGGCGGAATAATACTGATATTTGTCCTTGCACCCGCACTTGGAGCGCTGTATGAAAAGGGAGACGAGCTGTACAAGCGAAGAGACCTTATGGCAATATCGCTTTGTGTAATGATGCCGATTTCGGCAATTTCGGCAATACGGTACGGGCTGGGAGGGATGCTTGACCTTTCACTTGTTTCAAAGCTTATAATTCCCGCCGTTGTCGGAGGCATTGCAGGTGGGATTTTGCTTGACAAGCTCAAAGAAAATTTTATACTGAAGCTTTTTGCCTTCCTGGTAATTTATTCGGGTTTGGCAATGATAGTGAGGTAATATGCTTGACTCAATAATAATATTCATAATAGCCGCACTTTCGGGGCTGGGAGTGGGAAGCGGAGGTCTACTGGTTATTTATCTGACCCTCATAAAGAACACCCCACAGCTTGCCGCACAGGGTGCCAATCTGATATTTTTCATACTGGCGTCGCTTTCATCACTCCTGTTCAATCTTCCCAAAAGGCGGATTCCTTTCGGTGCGGTGGCGGTTATGACTGTGCTTGGAATTGCGGGCTCCTTTGCGGGGACCTATTTTGCCTCCTTGCTCTCGCCCTACGTTCTGCGAAAGATTTTCGGCTTTATGCTGGTGCTTTCTGGGCTTTAATCCATTAAAAAAAGTCCAAACAAAAGAAAATGAGGCTCTATTAACGCCCAATTTATCTCTCTCCATCGACAAAAATAGGCTTTATTAGCTACAAAAAACGC
>JAFTLM010000188.1 GCA_017455945.1 Clostridia bacterium
TCCTGTTGCCGCGGGCGTATAGTGCGTTATTTTTCCTCCCATTAAAAGTCCTGCACAAAACAGAAAAACTCCGCCTATGAGCTGTGAATATGCCACGAATTTAACGGGGGATATTTTCTGCGTGGCTTTCCTTGAGATTATAGTCCCCGCCGCGGAGCAAGCCGAGGCAAGAAGCAGAAGCAGGTCGCCAAGCTTGAAAACAACGGCGCTTCCGTCGTATGCCGTGGCAATTATGCCCGCAAAGCCAAGAATAGCGGCAATTATTTTGTTTACCGAGAATCTGTCGCTTTTGTCAAAGAGAAAAGCAAAGCAACCGAGAAAAAGAAAGCAAATCTGCTTTACTATTGCGGTTTTTGAGCCTTCTCCGATGGAAAGAGCAACATACGTAAAGGTGTAATGCAGAATTATTGTGGTAAGAGCACCGCCGAGAATGGGCAGTATCTCTTTCTTGTGGGGCAAATCAAGCTTTTTCTCTTTCAGGGAATAAATTGCAACCAAAACTATACCGCTGAAGGTAAATCTTGAGCCAGCAAACAGAATTATTGTGGGGATATCAGATGAGGATATCAAAAAAGCTTTGTATCCCGTTTTTATCATAGGGAACAGCGAGCCCCAAAGTGCCATTACCAAAAGGGCGAGCAGTAAAGTCTTTAATGCGTTTTTTCTTTTTTCCATTATACCAAACCTTCCGCCTGTTTGATAAATCCGTCTTGTTCTACCTTGTTTATGTTGTTCCACAGCACGTTCCAACCGCAAACTCGTATCTGTAGGTCTTGATATTTTTCGGGATGTGCCTGAGCGTCGCGGAGAGTGTCAGCGTCAAATACGTTGATGTGAAGCGCGTGTCCGTTTCTGTTCATAAATGTGGTGAGTAGACCGTACATAGCCTCAAGTCCGTCGTTGCCCTTGACAGCCGAGGGAAGAAGTCCTAAGTCAAGTGCCGCGTCGGAGGTAAAGCCCGTGGCGTCAAGCTTGGTGGCGGAGAGGATTGCCGCCGTAGCGCCCTGTCGGTTTTGTCCCATAGAAGCCGAGACGTTCTTTGAAAGCTCTTCACCAAAGCACCTGCCGTTTGGAGATGCCGCCGTGGTTCTGCCTTGAATGTATGACATTCTCGCTACGTGGAATCCGCAAGTCCACTTTCCGCCGCGTTTTTCTGCGTTTGGACGTCCCATAACGTTGTTTACGACTGTGTCGCGTATCTCTTTCGCAATGCAGTCGGGAAGCTCACGGTTGTTTCCGAATTTGTCTGGGTCGTTGTAAAGCTTGCGGCGAAGAAGCTCGTTGCCCTCGAAATTCTTGTCAAGAATTTCAACAAGCTCTTGGAGAGAAATCTCCTTTTTATCGAACACGTATTTTTTTATCATTGCCAGTGAGTCAGCGGCATCGGCAATAAAGCCCGCCATCATATTGGTGTTGTTTTGCACCGCACCGCCCACGGTTGCCGATTTGCCGCGCTCAAGGCAGGTGGGATATACTGCCGAAAGCACCGAGGAAGGATTGATGTACTCAAGATATCCCTCAAATCCGTTGTTGACTTCTATAGTCACGTTGATGATATTTATAAGCTGACGCTTGTACTCGTCAAAAAACTCTTCAAAGGTCTTGTATTCCGTAGGGGCAGGGCAAATAAGACCGCCCATAACGCCCGAAACACCGTCTTTTCCCTCGTGAAGCGCGTATTCAAGGGGCTTTAATAAATTGACGTAATTCATACCGATATTGTAAGCGCCGCGAATAGCGTATTCATAACATCCCTTTATATCGCAAAGTCTTGCGTCGTCCTCGCTGTTGCCTGCGTTTACAAGTGATTTGCGTATAGTCTCATCGCAAACTAAAACAATTGAGTTGTGACCTCTTCTTATCATATCAAGGGCTTTGAGTACAAAATCCTTAGGTGTTGTTTTGGATATTTTAAGCTGAATTTTGGGATTGAATATTTCCATTTTGTCGTAAACGTCAAGGAAAAGATAGGAAAGCTCGTTTGTAATAGCCACGTCGTTTTCGTCGCAACCGCCAAGGTAAACGGGCTGGTTCCAGTAGTTGTCAATAGCTGTGAACTGTATAAAGAAATATGCAAGATCGGTGCGTATTTCCTCCTCGCTTACACCGTTTGCAATGTCGTTTTTGTAGAAACGGTAAAATTCTCTGTCAAAATTGCAGAGTGAGCGTGTCTGCATATTGTCAATATGCTCGCAAATTATGAAAAAGAAATAGTCAACAAGAAGCGCCTCGTAGAATGTTGCCGGGGGATTTGAGGCAATATTGCGGAGAGCCTTTGCCATTCTTTCGGAGCCTTCCGTTCTATCGGCAAGGTCTGCAAGGCGGTAAATAAGCCTGATTATCGCCTCGTAAGAAATCCTTATACCCTCAAAGAAAGCATCTTCGTCCTCGTTCCACTCCTTTGATTTGTGAGCCTTTTCGCTTTCATCAAGCAATCCCTTGAAGCCGAGGGTGAAAATTCTGTCCCAAAGGGGAACCGCATGGTCAAAGTCAGGCCAGATAGTTACCGTGCCTGCTTTTTCAAGTGCTTCTCTTTTGGCGCCTATTTCGGGAAGTATTTCGCCAAAAAGCTCTTTTTTCCACTTGCCTTGCAGATAATCCAAAGGGCGCGATAGGGCGTTTATGGCAGGGAAGCGGTCACGGCTGTCACAGGAAATTCTTGTGTTGTCAAGAACAAAGGCAAAAGCCGTTGCCTTACGTATGTGGTGTGAAAGATGAGATATCTTTTCGTCATTTGCTATAAATGCGTCTTTCATAGCGAAATATTCCATTCCGGTGTCCTCGGCAAATATTTCGTCATGGCGAATAAAGCGTCTAAAGCTGTCATAAGGCTTATTTGTGTCGTGGTATTTGTTTTTGATGTATTCGTAATCTCTGTCGTTAATATATTGCATATTATCACCTCGCTTACATTATAGCATTTTTGAGTTTTTTGTAAATGATAAAATCAAAACCACTTGATGAAATCGATACAGTATTGTATAATGATGTTGAGGTGATTTTATGTTAAAGCAATGGAATAATGCCATAGTGTCAAAAATATCCTTAGCCGTATACGTTAAACCGGGTACCGGTGTTATGACTCATACCGACCGCCCCTTCCACGGATTTATAATTAACGATGAAAACGCTGCAAAGGACTATGTGTTTTCGGACGGCAGAGTAATGCGTACAAACGGAGGCGACCTGTTTTATCTGCCAAAGCACTCAAGTTATTACGTTAAACCAATAAATCATATGGGGTGTTACGCCATAAATTTTGATACTCATAATGAGATAAAATGCGACCCATTCGTTATAAGTTTTCGAAACAACGAGCAGCTTTTAAAATCATTCAAATCTGCCGAAAAGGAGTGGAGGGCACAAAGCGAATCTATGCAATCGGCGGCAATGCGGGCAGTTTACGATATTATTTTTCAGATGAATGCCGAACGGCAAAGATTGTACGTTCCCGATGCTCATTTTCGTATCATAGCTCCCGCCCTTGAAAAAATAATGGCAGATTTTACAAATAACGAGCTGACCGTGGCAGAGCTTTCTGAAATGTGCAATATAAGCGAAGCCTATTTCAGGCGGCTGTTCGAGGCAAAGTTCGGTGTTTCGCCAAAAGAATATATCATAAACAAACGCATCGGATACGCCAAACAGCTTCTTGAAACAGGGGAAGTGTCGGTTGCCGATACCGCCTTCTTGTGCGGATATTCCGAGAATACACACTTCTCCAGAGAATTTACAAAGCGTGTAGGCGTTTCACCGAACGAGTATAAAAAAATAAGGTAAAAAGAAAGCAATATCAAACCGTTGCGGAATGATATTGCTTTCTCTTTTGTTATCGGGTGTTTTTGTGCCCAATCAAAAAATGTATTTTGCCGTTTACGTGTTCTCCCAGAAGGTAGCTACCGTTTTCATCGTGTACGACCTTGAAACGGTTATCGTATTTCGGTGAAAGGTTGTTGTCGGCTGTGGAAACGGCAAACTCGCATCCCTTTTCGGGGAAAAGGCGAACAGTTGCGTCTTTAAGTCCGTTTACACGAATAGCACGTCTGTAGCGCACGTTTACGGGCGGAGCCTCTCGGCAGGAGACAAATCCGTCTGCCTGTTCGACGAATATACGGCATTCCCTTTGCTCTCCTCTGCTGAATCTGTACAGGGATTTTCCGTTTTCTATTTCAGCCTCGCAACCGATAAGTATGGGGGCACCGAGAGGGAATCTGAATTTTACGGCAGTGGTGGTGTTTGAGTTGTAAACCGAGAAAATAAAGGCGTTGTCTTTTCTCGATATAGCCATTGTGGGGGGCTTTACGGATTCCTCTTTCTTTGAAAACTCAATGTGATATCCAAGAGGCGAAAGTGCCTCTCTGATTTTGCTTGGGCTTTGTTCAACGTCAAATTTTACAAGCCCCTCAAACTCTTTCACGGTATCAAGCTTTGCTTTGGTTCCGTACATCATAACCTTTATGCCTTCCTTTGCGAAAAGCATAAGCTTGTCAAGTACGGCTGGCGATACGGGAACGGGGGATATCAATATACTGTCACGGTAGAGCCCGCAGCCGTGACCGAGAAAATTATCGGTGGAAACTACCGAGCAAAGAGGAAATCCGTCGTTTATTGCATCGCATATGTAGTTGTCTCCGAGGTTCATTTCTTTCAGAAGATTTGCGTCGTCGGAGGTGGTGTACTCACGCATGGGATAAACCCACACAAGAGGGGCAGGGGAGTCTGCCGAGTTTTTTTCTGCCTTAAGCAGATGAGGCAGAGGTTCGTTTACACAGTTGTCGGGCATATCTCCGTAGGAGTTGTCGATGGAAAGAATGTTCAGCGTGTTTGCAGATTCAACCTTGCCCTCGGCATTTATGCGTGAGATAGCCATAGGCAGATAAATGTCGCAAGGAGAGCCGTCATATCTGTCGTACCAGGGGGAGTTAATCCACCAGGGGTCGTGAATATAGTATCTGAACGGGAATTTTTCATTGGGAAGCTCGCAGATTCTCGTCATATGTCCCATTATTTCAAGACCGTAGTTGTCGTTAAGTGCCGCCCACGGAGAGTTGGGAGGTGCGGTGATGTCCAGATTTGCGCCGTAAATGTCGTAAAGCGGAACGCCGTCGCTGGCGTAGTCTATGCCAACAGAATTGTTTGTTCCTCGCGTTTCCAAGGGGAACGAGCATTCGTGGCGAAACAGCTTCCAGAAGGAAAACACCTTGTTCTTGGTCTCTTCAAGCTTTTCGGGATAGTATTTTTCACCGTCAAATATCTTTCCCGTTTTTTTCCACGGGTCGGCGCTGAATCCGAGACCGTTTGAAAGCCAAAGGTAGTCAAATCCCATATCGGCAAGAAAGATTTCAGATTGCTTGCCAAGAAAAGTGCCAAAGGGCGTGTCTTGGGGTATTCCGTTTGGGTAAGCCGCATATTTGCGCGTGTCAGCGTCCAGCAATGCGGTCGCATCGATAAAGCCGAATTTATCAAGCTGGGTTCCCGAGCAGATTTCTTGGTGGCGATTGTACTTGAAGTCGGATTTGCTAAATTCGGGACCGATATCAAATGTTTCGCCAACACGGATTATTGCGTTTGGAAATGCCTTTTTTCCTTCTTCTTTCAGTGTTGTGACTATTTTTTTGAGAATGGCATAGGTCATTTTAGGCGTATTCTGCAAATATAATTGTGTGCGGGCGTGAAGCGAGGTTTCAATGGGTTCGTCTTCACCTAAAAACGGTTGGTTGGCTGTGCCTAAAAAGCGCCCCCACTCAAATTCGTCCTCAGGATTTCCCGCGTAATCGAGAATTTCACTTCCGTCGCTTGCCCAAAGCATAACCGATATGCTTTCCCTGTCTTTCAAAAGCGGACGCCATTGAGAAAATATCTTCTCACAGACACGCCTGATATAATCATCGTCTGTTTGCTTGAAGGGTTTGAGACTTACTTCAAGTGTGATGTTTTTAAACATGTCGTACTCCTTTTTTGTGTTCGTTTGATATAAATATAGCACAAAATATACCCAAAATCAAGGGATAATGTGACCGATTATAGGATTATTTGTCCGTTTTGTGTTGACAAAAAAACAAGAAAATGGTATACTGAAATAAGAAGGAAGTGATATTGCCGTGCCGTTTTCGTCTCAATTTTTTCTGGATATTGAAAAAATACATATCGCCCACAAATGTATGATAAACTCGATTCGTAAATGCACATATCCGCAGGGAAGAGGTTCGTACGGAGTAGTTTTTGCTCTTGAAGGATCTTCCGAATACCGTTTTTCAAACGGAGAGAATGTTGCCGTCTCGAAAGGCGATTTTCTGTTTCTGTCTCCCGATTCTGCATACATAATTGCGACACAGGAGGATTTTTACCACTATACGGTTAATTTTGATATACATAAAGATACGTCGCTGTTGGGCGCACTAAGTGCTTCGTACGTGCTGTTGCACAACTATAAGACCGAACAACTTGAACGCACCGTGAAAAGACTGGTGAGCCTATGGGAAGCAAAGGAACGCGGATATGAGATGCGGGCAGTCGGTACTCTTTATGAGTTGATGACAATGTTTTATTTTGGCTACGTTGAGAAAAATGACGGTGAGGATGAGCTTCGTTTGCGTCCCGCCAAAGAATATATAGAACAGCATTTTGACACTGAAATAACCCTTGAAAAATTAGCTCGTCTTTCCGATATGAGTGTTACAAATTTCAGACGGGAATGGTCAAAACAGTACGCCGAAACACCGATGCAATACCGTGATACAATCAGAATTTATTATGCCAGGGAATACCTGAGCAGCGGTTTTTATACCGTTTCTGAGGTCTCAAAAAAGTGCGGGTTTGAGGACGTGAGCTATTTTGTACGCTTTTTTAAAAAGAAAACAGGTGTTACACCCGGAAAACTGAAAAAATATTAATATCGTTCACGCCTGTTTTTTGAGGCTGTTGACGTAAATAATACAAAACTGAGTGTTAAGGAGAGAGCATTATGAAATGGGAGTATTTGAGAGAAGAGGAATTTAAGTCTGCTATCGAAAAATCCGGAGGCCTTTGCGTTATGTGTCTGGGATGTATGGAAAAGCACGGTCAGCATCTTCCCGTTGGAACAGATTCGCTTGGAGGAGACAAAATAGTAGAGCTTGCGGCGGAGCGTGCGGGTGTTGTAATGTTTCCGACAACTATGTGGTTAGGCGACGTCGTATCAAGTCATGCGGTTTCCGCTCCCGAGTCTATGGGAAAATATGGTTTTATCGGTATCAATCCGCACACACTTCTTACGGTTCTTGAGGAGCTTTGTGACGAGATAGCGAGAAACGGATTCAGAAAAATACTTTTGTGCAACTATCACGGTGGAAATAATGGGCTTATCTCATATTTTTTGCGTGCCCAGTGCTATAAGAAGAAGGGATATGCCACAATGTCTTGCCAGGCGTTTGCCCTTGACTCGCGGTTAACCCCCTCCAATATGCTTAAGGAAGCCGAGCACGACCCAGAATATTTTTCTATGCTTACAGACGAGGATCGCGATACATTAAAATGTTTTTCAAACTCTGATATCACCAATGGACATGCCGGCTTTGGCGAAACGATGATGATATACGGAACATATCCCGAGCTTGTTGCACCCGAAAGATTTGAAGCAGAGGATGGACAATCCACACACCGTGCCGACTATCTGTCCAAGCTTGGCGTAAACTTCGGCTATGCGTGGTCATCAAATTATCCCAATTCCTATGCAGGTACGGCACCAATAGGTTGCTCAAAAACTATCGGCGAGGCGGCTGTGAAAATATCGGTTGACAGACTTGCCAAGATTTTTGAAGCCATAAGAGACGACGAGGAATGTGTTAAAATGGCACAGGAAGCCAGACCGTGTTGAAGTGATTTTAATAAAAAAGGCAATATCACCCCTTCGTGGAATGATATTGCCTTTTTGATTTAATCTTGTATTTTTATTCGGGTAATCGTGCATTTTTATTCGCAGGAGAGACCTGTGTTCGCCCGCGGGAGACCGCAGGTCTACCCTACGCAGGTCCTTCCGTTTTTACGATGCCATATCATTTATCTGATTAAGCATATTCTCGATAAAAATCCCATAACCTCTGGTTGGATCGTTTACAAGTACGTGCGTGACCGCTCCTACAAGCTTACCGTTTTGGATAATTGGCGAGCCGCTCATTCCTTGAATGATGCCTCCCGTCTTTTCTATAAGTTCGGGGTCGGTTACTTTTACGTTGAAGCATTTGCCGTGGGCTGCGTTTTTGTCGACGTTTGATATTTTTATCGAGTATTCTTTCATTTCTCCGTCGTCAAGGGTACAGTAAATGGTGGCGTCACCCTCTTTAATGTCACTTTTTAACCCAATGGGGAGCGGTTCTGACAGCGGGTTTTGCAAAGGTTCGGTAAAAACGCCGAAAACGCCGCAGTCGGAATTTTTTATCATTGACCCGAGCTTCTGGCGGTTGAAAAATCCTTTTATCTCGCCCGGGGTTCCGCTGATACCTTTTTCCACGCCGCTTATGGTAACGTCAACTATAGCTCCGCGTTTCATAGGTATAAGCTCTCCCGATTCCACGTCGCATATTCCGTGACCGAGACCGCCGAAGAGTCCGCTTTCGGGCTCGATAAAGCTAACGGTTCCGATCCCTGCTCCGCTGTCCTTTATCATAATACCCGTTTTGTATTTTCCGTCGGCTGTACATTTTACGGGGGTTAATTTTACGTTGTGAGTAACTCCGCCTCTGGTGTAGGTCAGGGTGATTTCCTTTCCGCCCGATGCGTCGATAGCATCGCTCAGATCCTCGGTTCCCGCAGTGGGGTGTCCGTCAATGTGGGTTATAAGGTCGTTTATTTTCAATCCTGCATTTTTTGCGGGATTGACTTTTCCTTGTTCTGTGCTTACGTCGCAAAAGTCGGCAACAATCATACCGTCGGTGAAGAACTTTACTCCAAATGGCATTCCGCCGGGAACCAGCTTAATATCTTTATATGAAGTTAATTTTACGGTCTTTATCGGGACAACGCCCAAAAGCCTGTACTCGGCATTTTCTCCGCTGTCGCAATTTTTTGCAGATGCCTCGGCATACATAAATACCGGTAGCCCGTCGCCTTCAAAATAGGATACGGTGTCGGGAATTATATAGTCATATATGCCGAGAAGTCCGACGAATATCAAAATCAACGACAGCAAAATCACCGATATGGGCTTTAAAATTCTGTTTTTGAATAAATTCATCGCTTGTCTTCCTTGTTAATTTGTTTTTTGCAGTATTAATGTTTGCAAAGCGCGGTGTTTTAATGTGTAGAAAAATTAATTTCAAAATCCAAATTTTTATCTTGCCGTTTTTTAAAAATTGTGCTATACTAATATATGTTGAACAAACTCTTTTGATACGGAAAAAGGAGAATTTATGATAACCGATGCCGAAAAACAAAGATTTTCCGAATTTTGCCGTGAAACAGTAAACGCTGTCCACGAGCGAAGCGGAATCGGTACATATAAAGAAAAAATACTGCATCTTGTGCTTAAAAAGTTTTTTTGTGATGACGAAAGCTGTCACGAGGTCAAAAACGGTCGTTTTATAGCCGATGCATCAACCGAAACCCAAATTTTTGAAATACAGACGGGAGGTCTTTATCCGCTCAAAAAGAAGTTGATTTCATATCTGGCGGATACAGATAAAAAAATAACCGTTGTGTGTCCGCTGATATCCAAAAAAAGATTGGTTTGGGTAGACCCTGAAAACGGCGAGATGTCGGAGCCCAAAAAGGTAAGCGTTCCCAGACCCAAAAACACGTTGTTGCGAGAGCTTATGTGGATAGGCGACCTTGTCGATTTTTCACGTGTAGAGCTTAGGGCGGTATACGTGGATGCCGATGAATACAGACTTCTTGACGGCAGAGGAATCGATAAAAAAATAAAAGCGACTAAAATCGACAAGATTCCAAAGGAAATTATCGATATAGTCACTCTTGACAGCAGAGAAGCGTTTGCGGAGTTTTTTTTGCCGCCGAAGCTTCCGTCTGAATTTCGCGCAAAGGATTTTGAGCTCGCGACAGGGCTCAGAAAAAAAGGAGTGTCCGCCGGTCTCCGCGCCCTTCAATCCTTGGGGATAATAGAGCGCGAAAAGCAAAGCGAACACAAGGTTGTTTACCGTATAATTATTTAACGATGAATTTGTCGATCTTTGTAAGAAGCTCGTCGGGTTTGTCTGAATAAACGGTAAGCTTGATGGGGGAGAGAAGATCAAGGCTGAAAATACCCATGATCGACTTTCCGTCAACAACGTAACGACCCGATTGAAGGTCGATTTCGTCCTCAAAAGCGGCAACTGCGTTTACAAAGTCACGAACGTCGGAAATTGTGGCAAGCTTGATGTTTGTTGTAGTTGTTTTCATAGTTTGTTCTCCTTTCGTGAAAAACATTACACAGTAATTATACATCTTTTTCCCTTGTTTGTCAATATTAACAAGAAAATTTGGAGGAGCTTATGACCGAGAAAAATATCAATCCCGTGTCGTCATTCAGAAAATACGCACGTTATAGATACGACTGCTTGGATTTTAATATATTTGAAATCTGTGAAACCGCAAAGGGCGGTGCCGCAAACAAAAGCGAAGCCGCTGAACTGGTGGCGGTGTATCTGACTATACAAACTCTTGAATTTGTCGGAAAGACCGAAACCGCCAACGCCATCAGAGCAGTGTATTTCAGATATGCTAACCGTCCATTGAAAAAGAATGAGATATCCTGGCGAGTCAGAAGCTTTGCCAATGAAATTTATATGGATGAACGCACTGTCTACAGACATCTGAAAACCGCCAAAGAGCTGTTCTTAAAATTTTACGAAAATGGAATAAAAAATATTTAAAAAATTTTTTTTAAAACTATTGACAAAAGAATTGTTATGGTGTATAATCAAAGTGTACCAAAAAGGTAGATTTTGAGGGGGCGATAAAATTGAGGATAACCCAAGAAGCCGATTACGCATTGCGTATTGTGGCGTTGCTTGCCGTCAAAGACGACTTGGCGGATGCAAACACCATAGCCGATGAGGTTGGGATAACCCAAAGATTCGCCTTGAAGATCTTGAGGAAGCTTTCTTTGGGAGAAATGGTAAGCTCCAAGAAGGGAGCAAGTGGCGGATATAAGCTGGCGAGGTCAGCCGAGGAAATAACGCTCAAAGATATAATCGAGCTTATCGACGGCGAGATAGCAATATCAAAATGTCTGGCACATAATCATATATGCTCAAAGCAGGGCGAGAATAAAAACGCCTGCAAGATACACAGAATATTCGACGCTATAAATAAAGATTTGGTTGAAAAACTCGAAAAAATAACCATAGCGTCCGTAATATAAAAAATAAAATTCATATAATAAA
>JAFTLM010000189.1 GCA_017455945.1 Clostridia bacterium
TGTTCAATATCCAGTTTATCGTTGACAACAAGGATGACGTTTATATCATCGAAGTAAACCCCCGTTCCTCCAGAACCGTGCCCTTCCTCTCCAAGTCCACAGGCTTCTCGCTTGCCGACATTGCTACAGAGGTTATTCTGGGCAAGTCCTTAAAGGAGCTTGGCTTCTTCACCATCTACCCCGAGGAAAAGCAGAGATGGTACTGCAAGGTGCCCGTATTCTCACACAAGAAGATAAACGGCATAGACGCTTACCTCTCTCCCGAAATGAAGTCCACGGGTGAGGCAATAGGCTACGACGACGACCTTAACCGTGCGTTCTACAAGGCTCTCCAGGCTTCGGGTATGGACGTTAAGAACTACGGAACCATTCTCGTAACCCTTGCCGACGCCGACAAGGAAGAGGCACTTCCGCTTATCCGCCGTTTCTATAACCTGGGCTTCAACATCGAGGCTACCGAGGGAACGGCTAAGTTCCTTAAGGAGAACGGCATAAGAACCAGAGTGCGTGAGAAGATAAGCAACGGCTCAAGCGATATCCCCGAGGCACTCCGTCAGGGACATATCGCCTACGTTATCAACACATCCGACGTTTCCTCCACCGACCAGCAGAAGGACGGCTACGAGATAAGAACGCTTGCGGTTGAAACAAACACCACCTGCTTCACTTCGCTTGATACGGTAAGAGTTCTGCTTGACGTGCTTGAGGATATCACAATTACAATTTCGACAATAGACAGCTGATATGAAAGATATAATTTTTGAAGTAATAAGCAATAAAAAAATCGCCAAGAATACCTACGAGTGCGTTCTGGCGGGCGACATTTCCGACATAACCGCGTCGGGACAGTTCGTAAATATCAAGCTTGACGGCTACTATCTTCGCAGACCGATTTCGGTCTGCGATGCCGAGGACGGAAAGCTCACACTTATCTATAAGGTAGTGGGCAAGGGAACGGCGAAAATGGCTGAAATGACGGGCGGTGAAAAGCTTCTTGTGCTTTCGGGCCTGGGTAACGGCTATGACCTTGCGAAGTCGGGCGATAAGCCCCTGCTTATCGGCGGCGGTGCGGGCGTTCCCCCTATGTATATGCTCTGCAAAAAGCTGATAGCAGAGGGCAAAAAGCCTTCGGTCATCCTTGGATTCGGCTCTGCGGACGAGGTTTTCTACAGAGAAAAATTCGAGGCACTGGGTGCAAAGACCTACGTTACCACCGTTGACGGAAGCGAGGGCGTAAAGGGCTTCGTTACCGACGCAATGGACGTGGAGTACAGCTACTTCTACACCTGCGGTCCCGAGCCTATGCTCAAGGCTGTCTATGACAAGAGCACTACGTCGGGTCAGTTCAGCTTTGAGGAGAGAATGGGCTGCGGCTTCGGTGCTTGTATGGGTTGCTCCTGCAAGACCAAGTACGGCAACAAGAGAATATGTAAGGACGGACCGGTATTGGTAAAGGAGGAGATAATATGGTAAACACTAAAATCTCGCTCTGCGGTATCGAAATAGATAACCCCATAATTCCCGCCAGCGGTACATTCGGCTACGGCAAGGAGTTCAACGAGTTTTACGATATCAACATTTTGGGAAGCTTTTCCTTTAAGGGAACTACAAAAGACCCCAGATTCGGCAACGCAACACCCAGAATTGCCGAGACCGAGGGCGGTATGCTCAACTCGGTGGGACTTCAGAATCCCGGCGTAGAAAAGGTTATCTCCGAGGAGCTTCCCGCACTTAAAAAGTTCTTCCATAAGCCTGTAATGGCAAACGTCAGCGGCTTCGCGATTGAGGACTATGCGTACACTTGTGAAAAGCTTGACGGCGAGGAACAGGTGGGCTGGATAGAGGTCAATATTTCCTGCCCCAACGTTCACGGAGGCGGAATGAGCTTCGGTACAGACGCCAAGAACGCCGCCGAGGTAACAAAGGCGGTCAAGAAGGTGACTACAAAGCCCATAATCATCAAGCTTACCCCCAACGTAACCGACATCGCCGAGATAGCAAAGGCGGTTGAAGACGCGGGAGCAGACGGCGTATCGCTTATCAACACCCTTTCGGGTATGAGAATAAATATGGCAAAGAGAAAGCCCCTGCTCGCAAACGTGACAGGCGGACTTTCGGGCCCCTGCACCTTCCCCGTGGCACTTCGTTGCGTGTGGCAGGTGTATAACGCGGTCAAGATTCCGATTGTGGGAATGGGCGGCGTGACTACGGCAGAGGACGTTATCGAGATGATGATGGCAGGTGCTACCGCCGTTCAGGTAGGCGCGGCTAACCTGGTTGACCCCTACGCTTGTAAGAAAATAATAGAGGAGCTTCCCGCGGCAATGGAAAAGTACCGCATAGGCTCACTTGAAGAAATAATAGGAGGAGCACACTAATGGGAAAAGACGTAATTATTGCTTGTGATTTCGCAAGCGAGGAACAGGTATTTAACTTTCTTGATAAATTTCAGGATGAAAAGCCTTTTGTAAAGATAGGAATGGAGCTCTACTACGCGGTAGGTCCTTCTATTGTAAAGAAGATTAAGGAGAGAGGACACAAGATTTTCCTTGACCTCAAGCTTCACGATATTCCCAACACAGTAAAGAAGGCTATGGCTGTTCTTTCGGGTCTTGACGTTGATATGACCAATCTTCACGCGGCGGGAACAAAGAGAATGATGGAGGCGGCTATCGAGGGACTTACAAAGCCCGACGGCACACGCCCCATACTTATCGCCGTAACACAGCTTACCTCTACCGACCAGGAGAGCATGGAGGCTGACCTCCTTATCAAAGAGCCTATCGATAAGGTAGTTATGCACTATGCGCACAACGCAATGGAGGCAGGGCTTGACGGTGTAGTTTGCTCGCCCCTTGAGGCAGGCAAGGTACACGAGACCTGCGGAAAGAATTTCGTAACCGTAACTCCCGGCGTAAGATTTGCAGACGGTGACGTTGGAGACCAGTAGAGAGTAATGACCCCCGCCCAGGCGAAGGAAATAGGCTCCGACTATATCGTAGTGGGCAGACCCATCACCGCCGCAGAAGACCCCGTAGCGGCTTATAGACGCTGCGTGGCGGAGTTTGTGGGTTAAGACAAAATGAAAAAAGTTGTGATTTTGGGTGATTCGATACGGGCTATCGGATACGGAAAGGTTATACCCGACAGACTGTCGGGCGAGTTTGAGGTGTGGCAGCCTTCGGAAAACTGCAGATTTGCCAAGTACACCTTAAGAGGTCTTTGGGATTGGAAGGACGGCATTGAGGGCGCGGATATCATACATTGGAACAACGGACTTTGGGATATAAGCGACCTTTTTGGAGACGGAGTATTTACTCCCATGGACGAATATATAAGCACAATGCTCCGTGTGGCAAGGCTTCTTAAAGAAAGAGCTGAGATAGTTATATTTGCTACCACAACGCCGGTAAGAAACGAAAATGCCTATAACAAGAACCGCACAATAGCTTCGTATAATAACGCGCTTGTTCCGTTGCTTGAGGAAATGGGAATCGTGATTAACGACCTTTATACCCCCATAGCAACCGACCTTGAGCGATATATTTGCGACGATAAAATACACCTTTCGGAGGAGGGAATTGCCCTCGCATCGGACATGGTAGAGACGATTATAAGACGCGAGGCAAAAAAGCTTGGCGGCTCAAAAAAACAAGCCTCGCCTCAGCCACCCAAAGAAACGGGCGCACCGATTTAAATACAGAAAAAGTGACAATACAGACAACGGGGAACGCCCACTGAGGTGTAGACGCATCCCTGTAGAAATTTAATATTTGGAGGAAAAATGATTATGGAAAGCTACAAGAGAGAGTTTATACAGTTTCTTGAGAGCGCGGGCGTTCTCAAGTTCGGTGACTTTACCGCAAAGAGCGGAAGAAAGATACCCTATTTCATCAATGCGGGTATGATTAAGACAGGCGACGATATCGCTAAGCTCGGTGAGTTCTACGCAAAGGCTTACTTCGAAAAGGTAGGAGCAAAGAAGGCTGTGCTTTACGGACCCGCTTACAAGGGAATCTCCCTTGCGGTTTCCGCAGCTGTCGCTCTTTCAAAGAAAGACCTTAACGTGCCCTTCTTCTTTAACAGAAAAGAGGTCAAGGACCACGGCGAGGGCGGTGTATTCGTAGGCTACGTTCCCACCGCGGGCGAAGAAGTGGTTATCATCGAGGACGTTATCACCGCGGGCACCGCTATCCGCGAGAGCATGGAGATCCTTTCTCACCTTGAGGGTGTAAAGGTTTCGGCTACCTTCATTATGGTTGACCGCAAGGAAAAGGGTCAGACAGAGAAGGGGGCTATGCAGGAGATAGAGGAGCAGTTCGGCTTCCCCGTATACTCCATTGTTGACGTTTACGACATCATCGAGTACCTTGAAGAGGACGAGAAGAACCGCGAGAACGTTGAGAGAATCAAGAACTATCTTGCTGTCAACGGTGCAAAGGCGTAAGGTGGCAGAATGAGACACCTTATTGGAATTGAGGACCTTTCGGTAGCCGAGATAGAAGCGCTTGTGGCTACCGCGGAGGACATAATCGACAATCCCGCAAAGTATGCGGAGGTATGTCACGGCAAAAAGCTTGCCAGCCTTTTCTACGAGCCTTCAACCAGAACACGCCTTTCCTTTGAGGCGGCTATGATTGAGCTTGGCGGAAGCGTAATAGGCTTCTCCGAGGCACAGAGCAGCTCGGCGGCAAAGGGCGAGAGTGTTGCCGACACCGCAAAGGTTATTTCCTGCTTTGCCGATATTATGGTAATGCGTCACTTTAAAGAGGGTGCGCCTATGGTTGCTTCGCTTAACGCTACCGTTCCTGTTATCAATGCGGGCGACGGCGGACACAACCACCCCACCCAGACACTTACCGACCTCCTTACTATCAAGAGAGAGAAGGGAAGATTTGACAATCTCACCGTGGGGCTTTGCGGCGACCTTAAGTTCGGACGCACGGTTCACTCGCTTATCGCGGCGCTTTCCAGATACACGGGCATAAAGTTCGTGCTTATCTCTCCCACAGAGCTTATGATTCCCGACTACATCAAGCACGATATTATCGAGAAGAACGGCATCGACTACGTGGAGACCACCGACCTTGAGGCGGTAATGCCCGAGCTTGATATACTCTATATGACGAGAGTTCAGCGCGAGAGATTTTTCAACGAGCAGGATTACATCAGACTTAAGGACAGCTATATCCTCAGCCAGTCCAAGCTCAATCTTGCCAAGAGCGATTGCATCGTAATGCACCCCCTGCCCAGAGTAAACGAGATAACGGTTGAGGTTGACAGCGACCCCCGTGCGTGCTATTTCAAGCAGGTGCTTTACGGAAAGTACATCAGAATGGCACTTATAAAAATGCTTCTGGAGGCGGCGAAATGAATATAGATTCTATTAAAAACGGATTTGTGCTTGACCATATCAAGCCCGAAAAGGGAATGGAAATATACTGCCTTTTGGGACTTGACGGCGTGGACGGAATGGTTGCCCTTATCAGAAATGCGGCAAGCAGACGGATGGGCCGCAAGGATATAATAAAGGTAGATGCCGAAAATCTCAACATCGATTTGAGCGTTCTCGGATACATCGACCCCGAGATGACTGTCAACGTAATCAAGGACGGGGAGCTGGTAAAGAAATACCACCCCGAGCTTCCCGAGCAGATAACCGACGTTGTCAAGTGCAAGAATCCCAGGTGCATAACCTCAACCGAGCAGGAGCTGAAGCACATCTTCAAGCTCACCGACCGCGAGACACGTACCTACAGATGCGTCTATTGCGAAAGCAAGGCTAAAAATCAATAAACATAAGGAGCTGAAAAAGCTCCTTTGTTTTTTTGGGGGGATAGGGCGGTAAATTATAGTTTAGCGGTGGAGAGAACGGGGGAACGGGGGAACGGGTCGCTTTTTTCGAAAATTGACTTGCAAGCAAGTCGCAGCTCCGCAAAAAACCTTCCTAATGAAAGTTTTTTGATTGTTTTGTGCGTTGCCGTTCACTCGTCGGCTGAACACCGACGAGTTTGTTGGGCTGATGGTTGGGAGCTTTAGGTTGCTGTCGGAGCGTACTACCGCAGGGCGTCAGGGACCACTACCCTGCCGCCCCTCACGAAACAGTTCGGAGTGCGAGGGATGTGTTCGCACCGCACCCATAAGAGCCCCCACGCCAGTGGGTGCGAGTCAAGGCTGCATAAGCCTTGTCGCTCACCGCAGTGAGCGAAACTCCCCAAACGGCATTTTTCTTTTTGGGAACTTTTTCTTATTGTGCCTTTTATGGCAAAAAGAAAAAGTGGACTAACGGTTTGGATAGCTTTATTTCTGTAGGTTTACAGCGGTTTTGTAAGGCATAATTCGGAACTCCGCATTCTTTTGACACAAAAGGCGCAAAATGAAAGCAGGAATCGCAAGCGATTCTACAAAGAAAACGCCGAGTGCCTGCGGGCACAAAAGGTCGCTTTTTTGAAAAAAAGCTCCGCAAAAAAACTTTCTGGACTTGGCGAGTGCAAACACACCCCTCGCACAGCCTTATGAGAAACAAAAATATTTCTGCCGAATTATATTGAGTTACGTATTGACTTTTTTATTTAATTGTGGTATTATAATAGGAGAAAATAAAGAGGGAAAGGTCGGTACTTATGAAGGTTGTTTTTTCGGAAGCTACGGCTTATAATTCAGAAAAAAAGACATTTGTTAAGGGTATGGATATGACAGCTATGGCTGTTTCTTCTCTCGTTTCCTCTGTTGTCGATTGCTCCGATTATTATATTTTTCCCGGTTTTTGCGATGTGCACGTGCATTTTCGTGAACCGGGTTTTTCTTACAAGGAGACGATAAAGACGGGAAGCGAGGCGGCGGCTCACGGCGGATATACTACCGTGGGAACTATGCCAAACCTTAACCCCACCCCCGACAGCATTGAAAACGTGGGGGTTCAGCTTGACATTATCAAGCGTGATTCGGTAATAAGAACGATTCCTTTTGGAACAATAACCAGGGGCGAGAACGGCGGAGAGCTTGCGGATATAGAGGCTATCGCACCCTTCGTGCTTGGATATTCGGACGACGGAAAGGGCGTTGACGATATAGGTCTTATGCGTGAGGCTATGGTGAGAGCCGCAAAGCTCGGCAAGGTCATCTCGGCACACTGCGAGGACGGGACCCAGATAAAAGATTCCCCCGAGGCGGAGTGGAAGGAGATAGAAAGAGATATCAAACTTGCTGACGAGACGGGCGTGAAATTCCACGTCTGCCACATTTCCACCAAGGAAAGCGTCTCGCTTATCCGCGACGCGAAGAAGAGCGGAGTGGATATCACCTGCGAGACCGGGCCCCACTATATGCTTTTCTCAA
>JAFTLM010000190.1 GCA_017455945.1 Clostridia bacterium
AAGGCATAATTCGGAACTCCGCTTTCTTTTGACACAAAAGGCGCAAAAGAAAGCTCACAAAGAAAACGCCGAGTGCCTGCGGGCACAAGAGGTCGCTTTTTGCAAAAAGCTCCGCAAAAACCTTTCTGGACTTGGCAAGTGGGAACACACCCCTCGCCGCTAAACTATAATTTATTTGTGAATTTAAGAAAACAAGGAGCTGAATTTTCGTTCAGCTCCTTGTTGGTTTTAGGCTTTTTGTTTTTTCAAAATTGAGTTGAAGTCTATTTGCGAGACAACCACGGCGATGAACATAAGGGCACAGCCGATATATTCGTGCGTATCGAGATAATCGTGGAGGTAGATGGCACTTGCCACTACGCTTACCACCGATTCAAAGCTCATAATGAGCGACGCAACCGAAGAGGAAGAGGAGTATTTTTGTCCTATTACCTGGAAGGTGTACGCTACGCCGCAGGAAAGCACGCCCGCAAAGAGAATTTCGCCCACACATTGCTTTATCAGACTTGGGTGGAAGCCCCCTTCAAATATGAGTGTAAGAACAGCGGCGATAAGCCCCGAAAAAACGAACTGGAGGAAGGAAAGCTTTACGCAGTCGGTATTCTTTACAAAATGGTCTACCGACAGGATATGCATAGCAAAAGCTACCGCACAGAGCAGGGTTACAAGGTCGCCTAAAGATATCTGTGTAAAACCCTTTTCGCCAAAGGCACAGAGCAGATAGAGACCCGCTACCGCAAAGACGATACAACCGTAGATGTGGGGCTGTATTTTCTTTTTGAAGAGAAGCCCGATTACGGGTACGAAGATTATGTACATTGCGGTAATAAAGCCCGATTTTCCCGAAGGGGTTCCCAGTGCCATACCGCCCTGTTGCAGGCACGCCGCCACGCAGTGGAAGGATCCGCAGACAACTCCGCCGATAAGCAGGTTCTTTTTGTCTTTTGGCGTGAGCTTTACGTAACTGCCGTTTTTCTTTTTCAGTGCATCGATAACCAGAATTACGGGTATAAGCACCGCCGCACCGATAAGAGTTCGGACGGCTTGAAATTCAAAGGGGCTGATGATGTCTGCGGCAACGTCCTGTGCCACAAAGGTGCAACCCCAGATTATGGTTGCGATAAGGAGAAAAAGGCTTCCTTTTAGATTCTTGATGTTCATTGTTTTACCTATTTGTGATATTTTGTTCCTTTGATAATATTCATTGCGCGGTAGATTATTTCAAGCAGCATTACGCGCATAAGCTGGTGGGGAAAGGTCAGCTTTGACACCGAAAGCTTGTAGTCGCAAGAGGCTTTGAGAGCTTCTGATATACCGTGTGAGCTTCCGATTATGAGGCAGACCGTGCCGCATATTTGGGAAATTTCCTCTATTTTTGCCGCCAGCTCTTCGGAGGAAAGCTGTTTGCCTTCCACGCAAAGGGCTATTTTGTAGGCTTTTTGAGGAATTGCTTTTGAAATTCGTTCCGCCTCTTCCGAAAGCGCCTTGGCGATTTCACTCTGCGATGGGTTGTCGGGGAGCTTGTATTCTTTAAGCTCGACGATCTCCGCGTTGCAGAAAGCCGAGAGGCGTTTTGTGTATTCGGCGACGGCGTCCTTGAGGTAGCTTTCCTTCAGGGAGCCGACGGTGATTATTTTCAGGTTGAGCATAGTTCCTCCTCGTCAGAAACAAGCACTGTTGGGGAAAATTGGTCGGCTATTGCCAGATTTACCGAAGGGTCGCAGATGACGGTGGAAATTTCGTCATAGGCGAGGGAGGGGTGGTTGTTTTCCTCGCTGAGATGTGCCAGCAACACGTTTTTGGTACCGTTAGCACAGAGCTCCGAAAGAAAAACAGCACAGTCTGTGTTTGACAGGTGCCCTCGCTTTGACAGGATTCGCTTTTTAAGGTCGTATGGATAGCTTCCGTGTTTCAGCATTTCCACGTCGTGATTTGCCTCTATGACTACGCTTTCGCACCCCATAAGTCCCGACGATATGGCGTCGGTCACGTAGCCTATATCGGTGGCATAGCCTATTTCGCGGAGGCATTCGCCCTCCCGAAAGCTTATGCGGAATCCCACACTGCACATACTGTCGTGGGGCGTGGGGAAAGAGGCCACGGTAAGCTCCTTGACCTTTTCCGCATACATCGGCGGGTGTATCACAAGGCATTCCGTCACGTGAGGTGCCGCCTTAGACAGCAGCTTTTGTGCCGATTTTTCGGTTATGTGGACGGGTATTCTGTGTTTTTTCAAAAACACCTCAAGTGCCGACACGTGGTCGGTATGCTCGTGGGTTATGAAAATCGCGTCTATGCTGTCGGGAGATATATTTGCAGCTTTCAAGCTATCGGTCAGCCGTCTGGCACTCTGCCCCGCATCTATGAGGATATTTGTTCCGCACGCGGAAACTAGGGTGGAGTTGCCCTTTGAGCCCGAATAAAGTGATATCAGCTTCATTTTCCGAATTTTGAAAGTATTCCCTGAAGCATATATACGTCGATGGCTTCAAAGAAAAATGTGGCTATCATAGGAATGAGCACAAGCATTGCCCACTTGGAATTTTTGCGTCTTCTCTCGATTTCGGCGAGAATCTCCGCTTTTTGCTCTTTTGAGAGATTGGGTGGGAGAATGTCGTCGGTGGCTTTTGTTCCGATGATTCCGCGGTTGTAGAATACGTACCACAGAGCCGTGACGAGAGACACGGCACCGTAAACGATGAGCACGACCAGGTAGGACACCCAGCTCAGCTCCTTGAACACTCTGAACACGGCAATGGCGAGGGCACAGAGAAGAAGGAGCACACCCGCCAAGCCGAAGTTGAATTTAGGTTTCATTTTATATGACCCTTATAGCACCGCGAGGTCTTACGCGGAGAATGATGCAGGCTCCGTTGCCGAACGCCGCGTCCATCTCCTTGCGAAAGCCTTCGGCATCAGCGCTGGGAACAAACGCCTGGATAGTTCCCGCAAAGCCGCCGCCGTGAACTCTCCAAGCCGCCTTTTTGTCAAAAAGGAAGTTTTCAGCCAGGCAGAGGGCAAGGGAAAGCCCCTGCTCGCTTACGTTTTTAGTGGTGTATACATTCTGGAGGTAGCAGAAGGAGGAACGTCCCGAAGCCAGCACGCCGTCAAAGAAGGCGTCAAGGTCGCCCTGCTTGAGCGCCGCGGTCTGGTTAGCCACACGTTCGTTTTCGTTCAGGAAGTGGAAGGCGCGGAGGATAGCCCTGTCGCCAAGCTTCTCCCTGAGTGCGGGGATTTCCTTTTTAACCGTGTCGATGTTAAGCTCGCGGAGCACCTTCTTGCCGAAGTGAGCCGCAACAGCCTTCATCTCGGCAGGCACCGAGGCGTAATCGTCGGTCAGGTCGGCGTGATTGCCGCCCGTGCTTACTATACAGAGGTTGTAGCCGGCCTTTGTGATGTCAAAGTCAAGCTTTTCGATAATCGGTGCGCCGGGTGTCTTGAAGTCGATGGCAACGATGCCGCCGCAAGCGCAGGCAACCTGGTCCATAAGACCGCAGGGCTTGCCGAAGAACACGTTCTCGGCGTACTGGGAAAGCTTTGCGATTTCCACGTTATCGACATTGCCGTCGTTGTACATAAAGTTGAGAATGTTTCCAATCATATCCTCGAAAGCGGCGGAGGAGGAAAGTCCCGACCCCTTAAGCACGCTGGAGGTGGTGTAGGCACAGAAGCCGCCTACCTTGTGGCCGTTATTTTTGAAGCCCTTGCACATACCTGCGATTATGGAAGCCGAGGTGCCGAAGAGCTTTTCGTCGGCGTCGGTGTACTTCTCAAAATCGACGGTGTCCTCGTCAAATCCCTCGGATTTCACTTTGATAACGCTGCCGTCAAGCTTTGCGGCAACGGCGATAATGTCAAGGTCTATGGAAGCGGCGATAACTCTGCCGAAGTTGTGGTCGGTGTGGTTACCCGATATCTCGCTTCTGCCCGAAACCGAGAAGATTCCCGCGTTTTCCATATTGCCGTAGAGCTTTTCAAACTCGTCGATGGCGTTCAGATATCTCTCCGTCTGCTTTGCGATATTTGCCTCGCCGTAAAGCTCGGTGAGTGTGTCGTTTATTTTGCCGGCGATTATCGCCGCGCGAAGTTCTTTTGTATTCATAATCAAATTCCTTTCAAATCAGTCTATCGCCTTGAAGTGAACCTTTTTGCTGTTGTAGTCGCCTTCAAATCCAATGAAGTTGAGACCCGCATTCATAAGGGTAGAGCCCTTGTAGGTTCTGCCGGTTTCCTCGTCGCGGTAAGTCTTGTTGGGGTCGAGGCCTTTGAGGCAGACGGTGCGGCGAACTCTGGGACGGGAATAGAGAAGCACGTAAGTCAGAAGTGCCTCGTTCTTGTCCTCGGATACAAATTCCCAGGCGTAGGCTGTGCGGTCGCCGTCAAAGGGAGTTATGAGGCGGTAAAGCTCACCGTAGTGGATAACGTCGTAGAGCTTGTGATACTCCTCGCACTGCTTTTTAACCGCTTCACATTCTTCATCGGTGAACTTGGTAGCGTCAAGCTCGTAGCCGAAGGTTCCCGAAAGAGCCACGTTTCCTCTGGTTTCAAAGGATGTGATACGCTTTGTCTGGTGGTTGGGAACGGCACTGACGTGAGCACCCATAGTTGCGGTGGGGTAGCACATAGACGTACCGTGCTGAATGAAGAGACGCTCTGCCGCGTCGGAGCAGTCGCTGGTCCAGAACTGGGGGCTGTAATAGAGCATAGCGGGGTCAAAGCGTCCGCCGCCCGAGGAGCAACCCTCAAGGAGAATGTGGGGATATCTTTCGATGAACTTGTCAAGGAACTCGTAAAGTCCAAGCATATATCTGTGAAGAGTTTCTTTCTGTCTTTCGGGGGGAAGCGCCGCAGAGCCTACTTCGGTGAAGTTTCGGTTGTAGTCCCATTTTACGTACTCGATGTTTGCGTTGTCAAGAACCTCACACATAGAGTCGAATATGTAGTCGCGAACCTCTTTTCTGGAGAAGTCGAGAATAAGCTGATTTCTTCCCACACTCATAGGTCTGCCGTCGATGTGGACTACCCAGTCGGGGTGAGCACGGTAGAGGTCGCTGTCGGGGTTGACCATTTCGGGCTCGAACCAAAGTCCGAACTTCATACCGAAGCTATTGATACGCTTTGCCAGCTCTCCCATAGTGCAGCCAAGCTTTTCTTCGTTTACCTTCCAGTCGCCGAGACCCGCGCGGTCGTGGTTTCTTGCGCCGAACCAGCCGTCGTCAAGGACGAAAAGCTCAACGCCAAGCGTTGATGCCTTCTCCGCGATAGCACAGAGCTTGTCGGCATCAAACTTGAAGTACGTACCCTCCCAGTTGTTGATGAGAATGGGACGTTTTTTTGTCATCCATTCGCTCTTGCAAAGGTGCTTTGAGTAGAGCTTGTGGAAGGTGCGGCTCATATGTCCGATACCCTTGTCGGAGTACACCATAACCGCCTCGGGAGCAACGAACTTTTCGCCCGGCTCAAGCAGCCAGTTGAAGTCCTCGTGGTTGATACCCATAATAAAGCGAAGTCCCTCAAAGGAATCTCTGTAAGCCGTTGCGGCAAAGTTTCCGCTGTAGACCAGGTTAAAGCCGTAGACCTCACCGAAGTCCTCGCAGGCGTTGGGTCTTGCCAGAGCCACGAATGGGTTGTGGAAGTGAGAGGAAGCACCGCGGAGGCCCTGTACAGTCTTGCTTCCGTGACCTATGGGCTCACGTTCAAAGGTGCGTTCAAAGCAGGGTCTGCCCCAGAGGTGAATGAAGTCGAAGTCGCCCTGGAGGTCTACGTTGGTGCTGTATACAGCCTCGAGATTCATAGCCTTTTCTGAACGGTTCTCCACGATGCAGTGTCTTGTGATGACGGGGAGGTTTTCAAACACCGTGTAGAAGAGGGTGACGTATGCTCCGGTTACTTCGTCGCAGGCGAGAACTTCAAGAGTTTCAGCCTCGTTTTCGGCTGCGTGAGTTTCGGGCATACCCTCAACGTCGGGTTTTCCCTTGTATATTTTGTGAGAAATATATGCCAGATTTGTGGCACTCTGACCGCTCGCCGCCTTTATTTTAAGGGCTGTGGGGCGGTAGTCGGCAACACCGAAGGTGGAGTATTCAAGGGGCTTTGTGCCCAGGTTGAGCATATCTCCGGCAACAGAGTAGTGGGGCTTTGCCTGAACGCCCGAAAGACCCCAGCGCGCGGCAAGATACGCAAGGTCGCTGTCGCCTACGGTTGCACCGTAATAGTAATGAATCATCAGCCCGTGGTCGTTTACACCGAAAACGTAGCTGGATTCGTTGGTGTCGAGTTTAAATATCTTTTTTTCGCTGTCAAAAATGATTGGCATAGTGTTTTTCCTTTCAAATCAAATTTATACATCTTATATGATATCATATTTTTTTGCGATTGTCTATACTCAAAAGTAAATTTTTTACTCGCAACGTCGAATTTTTGCCGACAGACAGACGTGATTTTGGGCTGTTTAAAGTAAAATGAGTATAAATTGTTGACAAATCAACAAGAATGTGGTAAAATATAGTTGAGTATATCTTCAGGGAGGTAATAATGCAAGACAGATTTAAGACCTTTACAGTGCTTATTGATAAACTCAAAAGATGTGTTCGCAAAATAAAAAACGAAGAAGTAGCGGAATACGGTTTGAAGAGCCCGCACGTGTCTTGTCTGTACTATTTGTATATCAGCAAGGAACCTCTCACCGCAAAGGAGATAGAGGAGATTTGCGAGGAGGACAAGGCGTCGGTTTCCCGTTCGAT
>JAFTLM010000191.1 GCA_017455945.1 Clostridia bacterium
AATTCACCCCTGTCTTTCTGTGTCTTAACTATCCAGCCGGCACCCGTGGTGTTCTTAAGACCGCCCTCGTTTTCCTGACCCTTGGCGTAGAACTCGGTTACCATAAAGGGAACATCGGTGTGGGTTGCGACGGTGTATATGTCTTCTGCCTCGGGTTGCCAAGCTCCGTACCAGTTGATTGTGATGCAGTCAAGGTATTCTCCCGCAAAGCGAAGTACCCACGGAGCATCCTTGACGGCTGTAAGGAACCGTGTGCCAAGAAGCATATGGTTGGGATCGTATTTTCTGACCGCATCGCATACCACGTCGTAATATCTTCTCCATACAAAGCCGCGGAAAAGCTCTTTAAGCTCCTCAGTAATGTCTGCGTCGGTAGGATTATCCTTGCCCGTCATCTGCACCATCCAATACCATGTGCAAGCGTAGGAATAGTGGTTTACTTCCTTGATAGGGGATAGTTTCATATAGTCAAGAAGCATCGTCTCTTGCATAGGAAGCTCATTATCTGTTGTGTATCCGAGAAAATCGCGATCGTTTGCCAGCGGAGCAACTTTTGTTGATGCACGCTCCTCGCAGAACGCCTCAAAGTTAGGGTCAAACACCGGCATAGTGTTGTTTTCGGAGAATGTGGTTGAGCCGCCGTTTGAGTTGTTTACACCAAGACTTTTTGCATACGCACTCATAAAGGAGCCGCTGCCGCCCTGTCTTATGATGCCTTGTTTAACTTCCGCAATTTCGGATGCATATCCCGCCCCTGTGTTGAAGCCAAGGTCATCGATAAGATGTCTTGTTGTTGATACAGCCCACTTTTCAAGTGTGCCAAACTGCGCGAGAGCCGCATTTCTCTGCTTCTCGGAGCCGTCGTATGAGTAAGTAATGCTGTGCACTCCCTGTATATGGCAAGGATTTCCGAGAGGGTCGATAACCCACCATCTGCCGTTTATCTTGGTTGTGTAGAAGAAGCCCGTAGCCTCCTGTCTCATCACAGGGTCGATAATGCCGCCGTATCTGTCAAGCTTTACGTCTTTAAGATTTGAAAAATCCGAAAGATCCGCAAACGTCCTTGTCTTGTGCTCCTTTACCGTCGAGCCCTGAAGCGGACGGTTAGGATAAGTAAGGCTTGTTTTATTGTACTGACTTTCGTCGGAAATAATCATTTCAGCATCATAAAGAGGCTTGTTTTTAAGCACTTGGTAATCGGCATACCACTCGTCAAACATCTTCTTAGCGTGATCCCAGATAGCCTCATTTTCAGCTTCGTTTTCAACAAGCTGTTTTACGTAGGACTCGCCTTTTGCCTGTGAATTACCGTAAACGGTAAAGTGGGGAAAAGCAAGATCGTTCGATTTGGCAATCGAAATTCTCGACTCAGCCGCCGCCGAGGTAACTTGAGCCACCAAAAGAGCAATTTCCTTTTTGCCGCTTTCTACAAGAGTTTTAAGTGCGTCGGTCGCTTCTGTTTTTGCTACGGTAGTAGTCAAAACGTTTTTGATAAGCGGCTCTTCCATAACAAAATCGGGTTTTGTTTTCCAGGTGACCGTATCTGCCGACCAGTTTTCGTCTACCCAATAGATATCGAAATATATGTCTGCATCAGACTGCAATGCTGTAAAAGTCATACCAAAGGTGGCGTATCCGATATCGTCAAGAGACAAGTCCGAAATATCGTACTTGAAAAGTCCCACGCGGGTGTACGCACTGTCCTTCAACCCGTTTTTTATGACGATAAAATCTTCTCCCAGCTCGCTGCTTGCTTTACGCTTGTCCATAATCTGACGCCAAGTCATATCCCCCCACTCGCCACCGCGAAGGGAAAGCTTTTCGTTTGCCGTTATGTTTCGTATTTCGTTATTCATTTCTTCATTCATCCTTATAACGTCTTGATTTGAAATAATGCTGTCTGAAGTGCCTTTGTCGGCGGGCATCGCCGCACAAGCACTCTGCAAAAGCATTATAAGTAAAACAATCAAAGCAATTAATCTTTTTTTCATAAACTCCTCCTTAATTTAATTATTTTGAATAATTGTGATAATAATTAAAGAAATCAAGTTATAAGCTATCTGACATCAAAAACAGATTTTTACAATCTTTTCCCTTTTATTATATACTAATCATCTTAGGATTTCCTTAAAATTTTACAGCAAATTATCTTGAATTTTTCGCACTGATATGATATACTAAAAAAACATACCGATAGAAGGGAGATGTCCGATATGTCAAAATCAAATTATTGTTATGAAAAATCAGAAAATAACGATTCTCAAAAAATCGAATACCGAGACGACGTACACCGATTATTCTTTTGTCTGAAGTATGAAAAGAAACGTAACATCTCCACAAGATTCAGTTATCATAATGTGTTCGAAATATATTTCTTGATTGAAGGTAAATGTAAATTTTTTATCGATGATACGGTTTATGTATTAAAACCCGGAAATCTTGTAATCATTCCTCCCGATGTTTTACACAAAGCATATTATGAAAAAGACGTTCCGATCACGCGCTATGTTTTATACTTCGAACCGACGATGCTTTTACCTAAGGTAGAAGAGGCATTACTCTCTGTTGGACATTACGTTAGGAGATTAACGGTACCAACCTCCGAATTAGTATCGACTTTTGAAAAAATAAAAAAGGAAAACTATTGTCCCGATGAAATGTCCGTGCCGCTTGTACAAGGATATCTTACTTCGATTGCGGCATTGATTTCGAGGAGCATTGAAAACCAAGAGTCTATTGACATAAAAATACAAAACAAACTTGTAGAGGCTGCTATTGCATACATTAAGAGCAATTATTCTAACGACATCTCACTTGAAGATGCGTCCAAAGAGATATCGGTAAATTACCGATATCTTTCGCGCCTATTCAAGATTAAAACCGGTGTCGGCTTTAATGAGTTTCTCAATCTGTATAGATTGTCACAAGCAAAGACCATACTTTCCGGGTCTCCGTCAAAATCAATTGCGGAAATAGCATTCGATTGCGGATTTAACGACAGCAATTATTTTTCAGTAAAATTTAAGAAGCTATTCGGAGTATCGCCTACCGATTTCAAAAACGGCAAAAAGCAGAACGAAACATGGTAATGCGCTTTTACCAAGCAGCATGCGTTAGCACAAGCGTAACAATTACGCAAACACCGAAAAAAACTATTAGCGAAGTCTTCGTTTCGCAGTATAATATCCTATGGAAAATTTTCGGCTTTAGCCTAAGTAGACTTGAACCGATAAGCCCGATGTCTATAAATTTTCGTGTCTTTGGGCGTCACTCGCCTTGAAAAGTCCGCACTTGTCTGCGGCTCACGTCACCCAAATCCATCAAAAATTTATTAGACGGCGGGTGCACGCAGTTTATATCGAGCAAATATTTAGGATAGGC
>JAFTLM010000192.1 GCA_017455945.1 Clostridia bacterium
CAACCACAGAAACAGGCTTTGTGCTTTTTTTCTTTTGCGTTTGGGGCTTTATCTCTTCTGAATGTCCCAGCTCCATATTTTCTATTTTTACGGTCAGGAACTCGCCAAAGGCTTGCATACGGGTCATCACCTCACCGGGGGTAAAAGTATGAACGTGTATTTTAAGGATATCGTCCTGTTTATACGCCACAATACTCTCTCCGCCAAGCTCCTCCAATACGGAAAGTGCATCTTTTATATCGAAATAAACGGGGTAAACCTTATCCACAGTCAATCTTATCAAAAACTCGGTACAGTAACCGAATTGCAGCTTGTCGTTCCTTGAAAAACGCTCTATATCGATTGCGTTTTTTTCAACCGACGCAGGCTTATATTCGGGAATCTGTTCTCCGCTCAGGGCACTGTACATTCCCTCGGCTATATACAGATATCCTGCAGCACCCGAATCAACCACGTCTGCCTCGGCAAGTGCAGGTAATATCTCCTTTGTTGCCGCCAACGAACGGCGTGCCTCGTCAATATGGAGTTTAAAGAAATCTTCAACCGAAGAATTATCGTCAATATGCGTTGCCGCATATTCGGTACTTTCTCTGAACACTGTAAGTATGGTGCCTTCGGTTGGGTTCATCACCGCCGCATACGACCTTGTTATTCCGTGGCGGTACGCACTTGCAAGTTTCTCGGCATCTACGCTTTCATACTCCTCAAGACCTTCGGTTATGCCCGCAAATATCTGCGAGAGTATCACGCCCGAATTTCCTCTCGCCGAGAGAAGCACCTTCTTTGAAAAAGCCAAAGAAAGCTCGCCGATTCCGGAAAGCTCCCCATTTCCAAAGCTTTCAAGACCGCCCTCAAGCGTATGAAGCATATTGGTTCCCGTATCGCCGTCCGCTACGGGAAAGACGTTCATCGCGTTAAGCTCGCTCTTATGTGCCGCCAGCAAAGCCGCCCCGCCCGCAAGCATACGTGCATAACATTTTCCGTCAATAGTTTTTGTATTCATTTTCCACCGCCTGTTCCGCAGATAAGCTCTGCATATTAGTCGAATTTGAATTATGGAAACATTTTCACATTTTCGACAAAATTATACAAGTTCTTTATAAACTGAAAATAAACTACAGACATTAAGTGAAATAAATTTATAATAAATTGTAAAAATTCAAAAAAAGTATGGAAATTATTCGGAAGCTGTGATATAATATAATCTGTATATCTATATACTCACACAAAAAATAATCACTTCCGAAAGGTTTTAAATATGAGCGACTACAACAATTACATAGAAAAAGCCGAAAACCTGTCACTCCCCGTGATAGTTCTCAACGGTACGGTGGCGTTTCCTTCGGTCAACCTCAGCTTTGAAATAAGCGAAAAGGCTTCAATCGCCGCGGCGAAAGCGGCTTTGGAAACCAACTCCTTCGTATTGCTTGTAACAAACAAAAACAGCCCCCTCCCCCACGAAAAATTCGACGACCTTTACTCTACCGGCTGCGTGGCAAAAATCAAGCAATCACTCAAGACCCCCGACAAGCATATGAGACTTATTGTTGAGGGATATTCCCGTGCAAACATCACCAAGTATTCCGATTTTGCCGACTACATTATGGCAGATGCTATCTGCAAGACCATACATCTCAAGGACGACGGTGGGTTTAAGAGCGAGGCTCTCATAAGAGAAGGACTTAATTTGGTGGAGAAAATAATAAAGTTCCTCCCCTCTTCCAGCTCGGATCTTCTGATGACGGCAAAAACAATAAAAAATCCCGGATTGTTTGCCGACTTTGTGGCTTCAAACTTTCTTGTTAAATTCGAGGACAAGCAGACTGTGCTTGAATGCTTTGAGCCAATAGAACGAATTGAATGTCTTATCTTTTTACTCAATAACGAAAGCGATTTGCTTAACTGTGAATTCGATATTCACCGTCAGGTACGTGAGGCGCTTAACAAGCATCAGCAGGAATATTATCTCAGAGAACAGATAAAGGTTATACGCGAAAAGCTGGGCGACGATTCCGAATCCGAATGTGATGAATACGATCTCAAAATAGAGGAATCGGCACTTCCCGAAGAACTCAAAGAGAAGCTCTTGAAGGAAAACGCACGCATAGCCAAAATGCCTTTTGGAACGGCTGAAGCATCTATTCTCAGGAACTACATAGACGTATGTCTTGACCTTCCCTGGGGCAAGCGTACGAAAGATTCGGTAAACATAGCAAAGGCGAAAAAAATTCTTGACGCCGACCACGACGGCCTTGAAAAAGTCAAGGAGCGAATCTTAGAATACCTTGCCGTAAAACAGCTTTCCCCCGAGCTTAAAAACCAGATAATCTGTCTTGTAGGCCCTCCCGGTGTGGGAAAAACTTCTATTGCTTCGTCCATTGCCCGTGCTATGAACCGCAAATACGTGCGTGTTTCGCTGGGCGGTGTGCGTGACGAGGCAGACATAAGAGGTCACAGAAAAACCTATATCGGCGCAATGCCCGGAAGAATAATAAATGCTCTGACAGAGATAAAAGTGTCAAATCCTCTTATCCTCCTTGACGAGATAGACAAACTGACACGCGACTCCCACGGAGACCCCGCCTCGGCTCTTCTTGAGGTACTTGACGCCGAGCAGAACAAAAACTTCCGCGACCATTTCGTGGAATACCCCTTCGACCTTTCCGACTGTCTCTTTATTGCAACGGCAAACTCCTACGAGGGTATTCCCCGTCCTCTGCTTGACAGAATGGAGGTTATTGAACTCAAGATATACACCAAGCGCGAAAAGCTTGAGATAGCCAAGAATCACCTTATCCCCAAACAGCTCAAGCGTCACGGGCTTACCAAGCGTTCGCTTAAAATAAGCGATGACGCACTTTGCGAAATAATTGATTTTTACACTCGCGAGGCGGGTGTCAGAAATCTTGAACGCACTGTTGCGGAGCTTTGCAGAAAGGCCGCAAAGAAGATAATAGAAAACAACGTAAAATGCGTGAACATAAGTACCGCAAATCTTGAAGATTTTCTCGGTGCAAGAAAACTGTTACCCGAAAGCATTTCGGCAGAGGACGAGATTGGCGTTGTCAACGGTCTTGCCTACACAGAGCTTGGAGGCTCTATGCTCAAGATAGAGGTTGCAGTGCTTGACGGTACCGGCAAAATAGAGATAACCGGCTCTTTGGGCGAGGTTATGCAGGAATCGGCAAAAATAGCCGTCAGCTACGTTCGCTCGGTTGCCAAAGAATACGGCATTGACAGCGACTTTTACAAGACCAAGGATATTCACATTCACGCTCCCGAGGGGGCTGTTCCCAAAGACGGACCTTCAGCGGGCGTTACTATAACCACCGCTCTTATCAGTGCTCTGACAGGACGCCCTGTCAGACGTGACGTTGCTATGACGGGAGAAATAACCCTCAGGGGCAACGTACTTGCGATAGGCGGCTTGAAGGAAAAAACAATGGCGGCGTACAACGCAGGCGTAAAGCGTGTTCTTATCCCCGCCGACAATGAAAAAGACCTTAACGATATAGACCCGCTCGCAAAGGAAAATCTGGAATTTATTCCTTGCCGCAAGATTGCGGACGTGCTTTCGCAGGCTCTTTGCACCACAACCGCAGATGAGTCCGCCGCACTTATGTCGGAAAAGCTCCCCGAGCTTTCTCAAAAGGTGGGCGTAGGTGTCAGTGCTTCGTCAAAATAAAAGGAGTTTTATATGGCGTTGAATCTTCAAAACGTAAATTTAAGAATAAGTGCGGGAAATTCAAAACAATTTCCCACAGACGCAATACCGCAAATTGCTCTTTCGGGGCGTTCAAACGTAGGCAAAAGCTCACTCATCAACAATCTTTTGAACCGCAAAAGCCTTGCCAGAGTGAGCTCGTCCCCCGGAAAGACCATAACCATAAATTTCTATGACATAGACAAAAAGCTGTTTCTTGTTGACCTGCCGGGCTACGGTTTTGCCAAACGCACCTTCAGCGACAAACAGCAGTGGTCCTCTCTTACCGACGGATATTTCACCGAAAACAAGAACATCGACCTTCTTGCGGCGGTCGTTCAACTCATCGACAGCCGTGCGGGTATTACCAAAGACGATGAGATGATGATCGAGTTTATGAACTCCGCACAGTTGCCCTATATGATCGTAGTAACCAAGATGGACAAGCTTAACGCCACCGAGAGAAAGGCAAATCTTGAAGCTATCTCGAATCACCCCGCCATTGCGGAAGGCACACCGATAGTTCCCTATTCGTCCTTGAAAAACGAGGGAAGAAACGAGCTGTGGCGTGAAATTTCAAAATTTGCGGATATAAAGTTATAAAAGGAGCTTGAGATGTTTTTTAATATAACCCTGAGCGACATTTTAATATGGTTAATGTCCCTGCCTATCGCTCTTCTGGCACTGTCTGTTCACGAGGCTTCACACGGTCTTATGGCGTACAAGCTGGGAGATCAGACGGCAAGAAATTTCGGCAGACTTACGCTCAATCCCATAAAACACATCGACCCCATCGGTTTTATCTGTATGGTAATATTCCGATTCGGTTGGGCAAAGCCCGTACCCGTCAATTCCAGGTATTTCAAAAAGCCTCGCCGCGATATGGCACTCACCGCCGCGGCGGGACCTATATCCAACATTCTGCTTTCGATTATTTTCGCGGCACTTTTGAGGTTTGAAATTTTCCTCTTCAAAGAATTTTTCATAAACGAATTATTGAACCCGGGATTTGGCTTCAACGCATTTTCAATTCTTACTTATATGACGTTCATAGGTGTAATGCTCAATATAGGTCTTGCTATATTTAACCTTATACCCATTCCGCCCTTTGACGGCTCAAGAATCGCATACACATTCCTTCCTGTAAATCTCTATTTCAAGGTAATGCAGTATGAACGCTTCATTATGATCGGTATACTGGCACTGATGTTTTGCACTCCGATTTTTGATATGGCAATCAGTCCTGCTATTGAGGGATTGTCAAGCCTTATTATGAACATCTTCGGGTTCTCAAAATTTGAAAATTGGTTTTCACTTAACATTATTCTTTCTCACGTCGAAAATTCTCTAATACCATAAAAACGAAAGGCTGTCCGCATGGAATCTTTGACCTACAAATTAGAGCAATTTGAGGGGCCTCTTGACCTGTTGCTCTCTCTTATCAGAAAAAACAAAGTTAATATCGAGGATATCCCCATCGTTTTGATATTCGACCAGTATATGGACTATATCAACGAGGCGAAGAGGCTTGACCTTGACCTTGCCAGCGAATTTATTCTTATGGCGAGTGAGCTTATGCTTATAAAGAGCAAAATGCTTCTGCCCCGCAACGAAGAGCTTGAGGAAGACCCGAGAAAACAGCTTGCCGATGCCCTTATCAAATACCAACAGGCAAAGGCTGCCGCTATGGTTCTGGCACCTATGTACGTGGCGTACAGCGGACGTATGGTCAAGGACACCGACGAAATTTCGGTAGATAAAACCTTTGTGGAAGCTCAGGATCCCGAACAGCTGTGTCTTGCGGCTCGCCGCATTATGGACTACAACGCTCTTGCCGAGCGTGCAAAGAGCAAAGAACCGTTCACTCCGATGATAAGCAAACCCATCGTTCCGGTCGAGCTGAAGATTGTGGAAATACTGAACCACCTGGAAGAAAAAGAGCGTGCTTCGCTTGAAACCTTGCTTATGAATTCGGTATCGCTCCCAGATATGATAGCTATTTTTATAGGAGTGTTGGAGCTTATCAAAATCAACAAAATAAATATCGTGGAAACCGACGAAACCCGAAACGACAGCACGGGTATGATATTCTCCATAAATGAGGATTACGTTCCCGGCGAAGATTCAACCTCTTCGGAATGGGCTGAAGAGACCGAAAAGGAGGTAGCTACCAATGAATGAACAAATGGAACAGATAAATAATATCGGGGCGGCTATTGAGGCAATTCTTTATGCCGCAGGATATCCCGTAAAATACGAAAAACTGTCCGAGGTATTGGGGCTTTCAAAAAAGGATGTCAAGTCAATAGTTGAACATATGGCTGCCGATTACAACAAGGAAGACTCCAAAAGGGGTATTATGCTGCTTATGTTTGACGACTTCTGCCAATTCTGCACCAAAGAGGTCTTTGCACCCTACATACGCGAGGCTCTTGAGATAAGGCGAGGCGGCAACCTTTCGGCATCTTCAATGGAAGTTCTCACGGTTGTGGCGTACAATCAGCCCGTAACAAGAAGCTATATTGACACCATAAGAGGCGTTGACAGTAACTACGCCGTCAACTCGTTGATTGACAAAGAGCTTATTAAGGCTGTAGGAAGGCTTGATGCACCCGGACGTCCTATGCTTTACGGCACTACCGAAAAGTTTTTGCGTGTGTTCGGGCTTGATTCTCTCTCCGATTTGCCCAACACTGAGCTTACAACTCTCAGTGTAAATATGGATGCCAACGGCGAGGTGGATACCACACAGCTGGTTATGCAGATTCCCATTGACGGAACCGAAGCTAAACCCGATGATGAATGAAAGCCGTTAACGTCACAATCCCGAAAGGAATAGATTTACATGGTTGCACTATGTATCATAGGTGCCGTCCTGCTGTTGCTTATTCTTGTGACACTTTTGCCGATTTCACTTTCGGTAAAGTACCGTGACGAGTTTTCACTGACAGCAAAGATAGGCTTTATACCTATAAAAAAGATACCATCCCCAAAAAAGAAGGTCAAAATTTCCGACTATTCGGTAAAGGCAATAAAAAAGAGGCGAAAAAAGGCGGCAAAGGCAAAAGCCAAAGCCGAAAAAAAGAAAACGCCTCCGACGCCTCAAACGAAAAAGGCTCCGAAAAAAAAGAAAAATCTTTTTGACACCCTCAATCTTATAAAAGAGCTTTTGGGCGTAATTATTCCGGGCGTGTGGGGCAAATTAAAAATAAAAGCTTCAAAGATATCAATCACCGTAGGCTCGGAAGATGCGGCAAAAACCGCACTTCTCTTCTCTGCCGTAAACAACGGCGTGGCAGGCGTTCTGGCTTATCTTGACAACGCATCGAAAATAAAGGGCTTTAACAGGTCGGAAATATCCGTGCGTGCAGACTTTCTTGCTGAAAACATAAGTGCGGATATAGATGTTTCGTTTTCTCTGCGCATCGGGCAGATATTAAAAATTTTGTTTGATGCGGCATTAAAATACGTTAAATCAAAAATAAAGAAGTGAGAGGAAATTATTATGGCAAACGAAAACAAATTGGAAGAAATTATACGCACGTCTCTTGATAGCATTCGCTCAATGGTTGATGCCAACACAGTTATCGGCTCTCCCATTGCCACTGAAAACGGCGTTACCATTATCCCCATATCCAAGGTGTCTGTCGGATACGCTTCGGGCGGTCTTGACTTTAACGGAAAGACAAAGAACCCTGCAGACCCTCAGAACTTCGGTGCGGGCGGCGGAACAGGCGTTTCGGTTAATCCCGTTGGTTTTCTTGTAGTAAAAAGCAACGGAAACGTTGAGATGATAAACGTAGGCAAATCCAACACCTCCGCGGCAGACCCCATAGAGCAGATAGTAAGTCTCATTGAGCGTTGCCCCGACATCGCACGCAGAGTAAAAGCGGTTTTCAAGAAAAGCGACTCTGACAAGGACATCGGACTTGAAATAATAGAGGATAACGCCGACGAAGCTTCCGAGGAAATTCAATCCGACAAATAAAAGCATAAAAAGTCCTCATTTTTAATATATTTTAAAATATTACCGCAATGAGGACAAAAAATGAAAAAAATCTTATCGTGCATACTGGCAATTATATTATTTATCAGCGATTTCGGCGTCTTCACAGCAAACGCAGGTTCGCTTTCGCTGTCTGCTGAAAGCGCAATACTGATAGATGCTGACAGCGGAAGGGTTCTATATCAAAAAAACGCTTTTGTAAGGCTGCCTATGGCATCAACCACAAAGATTATGACTGCGTTGGTTGCCATAGAAAGCGGAAATATCGACAGAGCGGTTAAGATAGACAACCGTGCAAGAGGCGTTGAAGGCTCTTCGATTTATCTTGCCGACGGTGAAGTGCTGTCTATGCGGGATTTGGTGTACGCACTGTTGCTGGCGTCGGCTAACGATGCGGCGGCTGCCATAGCTTTTGAAATTTCGGGAAGCATAGAAGATTTTGCCATTCTGATGAACCAAAAAGCCGACGAGCTTGGACTGACGTCCACGCATTTTGTAAATCCCCACGGTCTGCACGCTGAAGAGCATTACACCACCGCCTATGATTTGGCAAAAATCACGGCGGAGGCATTGAAAAACGAAATTTTTCTTGAAATATGCTCATCAAAAACCAAGAAAATCCCATTGAACGTTAATGAAGGAACTCGGTATCTCACGAACCACAACAAGCTTCTGCGTTCATACAATGGGTGCATAGGTGTCAAAACAGGGTTCACAAAAAAAAGCGGACGCTGTCTTGTAAGTGCGGCTGAACGTGAGGGTTTGCGGCTTGTGGCAGTAACTCTTAATGCCCCGGACGACTGGCGGGATCATACCGCTATGCTCGACTTTGGATTTGAGCGTTACACAAGGCTTGATATTGCGAAGCCCGGAGCATTCAGCACGGTGCTTCCGCTTTCAGGCGGTGACCTGCCCAACCTGACGGCGGTAAACCGCGACAGTATCTCCGCACTTCTCACAGCCTCCCACGGTGAAATAAGCCACAAAATCGAGGCGATTCGCCCACTGACGGCACCTGTAAAAGACGGTGATATTGTAGGACGGGTGATTTTTTACGAAAACGGAAAAGAAATAGCAGCTTCACCGCTTATTGCGGAAAACGGTGTAAAAGCCGCCCCCCAAAAATTTAATTTTTTTGAATGGTTGAAAAGACTTTTTAACAAGAAATAAAGGATTTTATGGAAAAAATACGACTTCAAAAATTTTTCACCGATTGCGGTGTGCTTTCACGCAGAGCGGCAGAGGCTGAAATTGCCGCAGGCAAAGTGAAGGTAAACGGCGAAATCGCCGAAACCGGACAAAAAATTGACCCCGAAACCGACACGGTAGAATACAAGGGAAAAATAATAAACACCTATGAAAAGCCCCATTATACTTACGTTATGCTCAACAAGCCGAGAGGCTATCTCTCCAGCGTAAAGGACGACCGCGGAAGAAAATGCGTTACCGAGCTTGTTGAAGATGCGGGCGTGAGGCTTTATCCTGTAGGACGTCTTGATATGGACTCAGAAGGGCTTCTGCTGATGACCAACGACGGCGAGCTCACCAACAAGCTTACACACCCCAAACACGAAATACCTAAAATTTATCACGTGAAAATAAAAGGAAAGGTAACGGAAGAACAGGTCAAAGCGTTATCTAAGCCTATGAACATAGACGGCTACACAATTCTGCCGGTAGAGACCAAACTGATATCTATAAAGCAGGATTATTCTGTGCTTGAAATGATCTTATACGAGGGCAGAAACCGCCAAATAAGAAAGATGTGCGAGCAGACAGAGCTTAAAATCCTTCGTCTCTGCCGCATTGCAATCGGAAACGTAAAGCTGGGTGAATTAGCCCCGGGCAAATGGAAATATCTCAACAAAACCCAGGTTTCATATTTAAAAGGACTAAAACCCTAAGAAAGGATATACAATGCTTAAAGTTTTACCTATACAGACAAAAGAAGAACAAGAGCTTGCTATGCAAAAGTGCGGTATCACCTACAGACCCGATGCTCTGGCATATCTTGCTACGGTGGACGATGTTTTTGTGGGCGTATGTCAATTCAAGCTTACCCCAAACGGAGGAGAGGTCTACGACATTGCACTTCTCCCCGACAAGGATGATTTTGAGGCTATGTTCGTTATGGGACGTGCCGCACTCAACTTTATCGACCTTTGCGGTGTTCACTACGCAAAATACGTATCCGATAAAATTGACGTGGGACTTTTGCGTGCCATTGGCTTTGAAAAAAATGCGGACGGAATATACGATATTGACCTGACCGACTTTTTCAAGCACCCCTGCCAACACCACAAGGACGGTCCCCATCCCTGCGATACACCCAAGAAATAAGTTCGACTTTTTACACCGAAAAGTTATAATTATTTTCTCTTTTTTACAAAAAGCTTGATTTAATTGTAAATTTTTACCAATTAAATCAAGGCTTTTTTGTTTATTATTTCAGCTGGAAACCACTTGCAATTTCTTCCAAAATATGGTAAAATATTACAGTAATCAAAAACAGCTAACAAAAAAGGAGAAAAATTATGACAAACACAAATGCCAAAATTCTTATCGCAGACGAGAACCCAATGCAGAGACAAGCCCTCAAGGAAGGATTGAAAAACGCAGGCTTCAGAAACGTAGACGACGCAATAGACGGCGAAGATGCACTTATCAAAATAAACCGCTATCACCCCGATATAGTGCTGGTGGACCTCTGCCTTTCAAAGCTTGACGGCATAGGGGTGTTGAGGAACAGCAAGCAAATAAACTTCGGAAGCGACACTCCACCATCTTTCATTATCTTCTCTGTATTTGCAAACTCAAATACTTTTGTGGAAGCCGCCAACGCAGGTGCCGAGCTTTGTCTCATGAAGCCATACAACACTGCGAGTTTGTGTGAACATATAAACGCAATTCTACGCAACAGAGAAAAAGGTATCGTATCTGCACCAAGCGAAAACCAAACGCCCGACATTGAAACCCAGGTTAATAAAATAATCCACCAGATAGGCGTCCCCGCACACATAAAGGGATATCAGTATCTCCGAAGTGCAATTCTCATGACTATCAAGGACAGCGACATCATCAATTCTGTCACAAAGGTGCTCTACCCCACCGTGGCAAAGCAATACCAAACTACCACCAGCCGCGTTGAGCGTGCCATTCGTCACGCAATCGAGGTCGCGTGGGACAGAGGCGACGTGGATACCCTCAACAGCTATTTCGGATACACCATACAAAACAACCGCGGAAAGCCTACCAATAGCGAGTTTATTGCGATGATCGCGGATAATTTGAGGCTCAAATATAAAATTAAATAAAAAAAGCACTCTTGATTTAGATCAAGAGTGCTTTTCAAATGCCAAGCTTTCTTCAAGACGGCGGGTTGTCTCATCGTTGTACGTAGAGAAAATATAGATATCCCTGCCATACTTTTGCATTTTGGAAATATAAGCTTCTAAAGGATTATCCGCATCAAGACGCTCGGTAATTCCGAAAAGAAGGATAGGACGGGTGTCATCTTCAGACGCCTTGTGCTTTTCAAGAAGCGTCATAAATCCTGCCAAATGGTACAAAATCACGTCACTCAGTCCAAGGCAGTAAGGAAACGTGCTGTCAGCGTTATAAATACTGCCGTCAAACTCAAAGCTGCTCATATAGCCATCCTTTTCGAGAATGGATTGCGTTTCTTCTTTACTGTATTTTCCGATAAAAAGCTTGGATTTCATATTACGACCTCTTAACTATTATTTCGCTCTACCAAAAAATATTATATCACAAAACCAACCGCCTGTCAATTACAAACTCATCTTTATTCTACAAACAAACCGAACCGTAGGGTTCAGTCCGGTTATTATTTATTCGGTATAATTTCTGTAAGCTTTTTCTTTCAAGAAGTCATCTATCGCAGACTGGATTCCTGCCATTTCGCTTTCGCTTGCAAAGACCTCCGCGTAATTTGTTGTTTTGTCCCCATAAGTATAATACTTTTTCTTAAACTCATCAAAGGTTCGGTACGCCGAATGATCGCAAAGGCTGTCGTCTCCGCAGAATGCGTAGCTTTGACCCAATGCAGGCTTATTTGTAAGTGCGGAATAGGTCATAAGTGTGGTAATATATCCAGCAAGCTGATTCGGATGATATCCGTCGCTCTCGCTCTTACTGACCACAAAGCTATTCTGATTATAAGTAAACCCGGAATTCGGTATCTCGATGCTTCCGTCAAGTATTCCCTTTACAACTCCGCCCCAGTCAACTATAATGCATCCCTGTTCTTCTGCCCATTTAAGTTTGGAAAGCGCCTCAGTCAAAACCGTACCGTTGTTAATAACTCCGTAATGTCTTGCCGGGACAAGAATGGCAATCTGAACTTTCGGATTTCCGTCTCTGAAGAATTCCATCATCGTTTCAATAGTTGCTTTAAACTCAGCAACGTCGTCACCGCTTCCAAGCCCCAGAATTACGTAGTCATAATCCATGTCTTTTATATATGACAAATGATCTACTCCGTTACAGCCTCTGTTTGCACTGCAATTTCGG
>JAFTLM010000193.1 GCA_017455945.1 Clostridia bacterium
CCTGCTCGTTACCGTACTGACCGGCCATCTTCTTGTTCTTGAAGATTCTCGCGGGGTCAATAACACCCATGGAACCCGACTGACGGTGGATAGGACCAACGCCGTGAGTTGCACAGAGCTTGTGAAGATTCCATCTCTTGATCGCACCGGTGTATCCACGTCCCTTTGTCATACCTGTAATGTCGACCTTGTCGCCTGCGGCGAAGGTATCGGCGGTGATGACATCACCAACGTTAAGTGCGGAGCAATCGTCAAGGCGGAACTCCTTAAGGTGCTTCTTGAAAGCAACCCCTGCCTTGTTGAAGTGACCAATTTCAGCCTTTGTCATGTGTTTCTCTTTTGCGTCCATGAAGCCAAGCTGAACAGCTTCATATCCGTCGTTTTCAGCAGTCTTCTTCTGTACTACTGCACAGGGGCCTGCTGCGATTACCGTTACCGGGATGACGTTTCCGATCTCGTCGAAAATCTGAGTCATACCGATTTTCTTACCGATAATACCCTTTTTCATTTTGTTTTCCTCCTGTAGGTTATTGGTTGACGTTTTGAATTTCTCCCGTAGGAGTTCGCCAACGTGACCGACAATTCTTGCCGCTTATCAGCAGCAATGCCGTACTTGATAACGACCTTGTTTTGCGATGTTTTTAACGAGTGCTTGATTGATTATATTTTAACTTCGATTTCAACACCGGCGGGAAGCTCGATATTCATAAGAGCATCCACAACCTTCTGAGACGGCTTGATTATATCAATAAGTCTCTTATGTGTGTGCAGTTCAAACTGCTCACGGCTATCCTTGTACTTGTGAACCGCACGAAGGATCGTGATGATCTCCTTCTCGGTGGGAAGTGGGATAGGACCTGAAACAGTTGCGCCGTTTCTCTTAGCTACCTCAACAACCTTTTCAGCCGCAGCGTAGATGATTGTATGATCGTAGCTCTTGAGTCTGACTCTGATCTTTTCCTTTACTGCCATATTACGTTACCTCCTTTAAGATTCGCTCATTGCAATACGCAAGCCATCGCAGACCCGCATATATATAATGTAGCGTTTTTGTGGGGTCGAATTGCTCAACACTCGCCCGCGTGTTCCTTTGTCTTCCCGAAAAAACAGGAATTTGACGCACATCAGCATCTGTGAACCAAACTCCGTCGGGATTTCCAAGTCCCACTCGTTAGAAGTTTTACAACTCTGTCGCCCGTTTGAATCGGACATACTCCACAAGAATTACCTGCTACAGACGTCTCCGCAGCAGCAACCTCTTGCTTCATCGCATATCAAGCCTTAATATTCTACCATATTTCATCGAAGATTGCAATATTTTTCACAAACTTTTTTCGTAGAATATCAAAGAATTTTCAAGCGTGTTTTTGTGCACATTGCACAAAACGTGCAGAGAGCGGCTCCTAAAGCCGCTCTCCCGAACGATCATTTTCTGCTTTTACCAATTCGCATCGCATTAAGCACTGTAACAACCGCGGCTCCTACGTCCGCAACCACAGCCAGCTCCAGCGAAGGATACCAAAATATGCCCATAAGCACTACGGCAATCTTGGCACCAAGCGATATTGCGATATTTTGATTAACCGCAGATACAGTTTTTTTAGCGATTGACACCATATCGCCAAGTCTGCCCAAATCGTCGTCTATTATAACCACGTCGGCACTTTCCACAGTAAGAGCAGAGCCGCTTCCCATAGCTATTCCCACATCGGCACGCGCAATAGCCGCCGAATCGTTAAGCCCATCTCCGCAAAACCCAACCGAACGCCTCGGATTCAATCTTTTTTCTTCCTTATATATATGCTCCAGTCTCGCCAGCTTTTCATCGGGCTTAAGCTCGGAATAATACTCTGAAACCGATATTTTATCAGCCACGCTTTTAACGGTTTTTTCGTTATCCCCACTCATTATAACCACTCTGTGAGCGCCGTTGGCGCGAAGCTCGGACACGTGAGAAAGTGCATTTTTCTTAAGCTCGGCCTCAAAAACCAAAACTCCGCAATATACCCCTTCCACCGCAACGTATATGCCGCTCTCATCTATAGAAGGAACTTTCACCCCAAGCTCGCCCATAAGTTTTTGGTTGCCAAACGCAGACTTTTTGCCGTTTATAAGGCAAACAAGCCCTCTGCCGCCTATGTTTTTTACGCCGTCAACGGCATAAGAAACTCTCTCTGCATATTTTTCACAAAACGACCTGGCAAAAGCGTGAGGACTTTTCAAAAGAGCCGATTTCGACATATCCAAAAGCTGCGTTTTTGACAGCGGAGAGTTTTCCGCAACAATCACTCCCGCAAAAACAGGCGAAGCCGATGTCAGCGTTCCGGTTTTATCAAACACGAGTGTGCCGAGCTCGGCTACGTTGTCTATAGTTTGACCGCCTCTGAAAACGATCCCCCTCTTTGCGGCACGACCTATTCCCGAAAAGTAGGCAAGAGGCACCGAAAGTACCAACGAACACGGACAGGAAGCAACCAATACAACCAACGACGAACGCAACGCCGAAACGAAATTACCGTTTATAAGCCACGACGCAAAAAGCACAACAACCGCCACACAGAAAGCTATGGGAGTAAAAACCGAAGCGAAGCGCGTTATCCTCTTTTCGCGAACGGCTTTTTGCCTTGACGCACGTTCTACAGCCGCTTTCAGTTTGCTTGCGGTCGAAGCCTCGTACTTTTCTTCTACCTTTATATATATAGCTCCCGACAGCAAGGTGAAACCCGAAAGGCATTTGCTTCCGACAACAAGTTCACGCGGAACGCTTTCTCCGGTTATAGCCGCGGTATCGGCAAATCCATTCCCATCCACAACAACTCCGTCGAGTGCTATTTTATCGCCAACTCTGACCGATATAACATCCCCCACGTTAACCTCCGCAGCAGGCAAAGTTTTTGCAGTTCCTCCGTTCACCACTGTTACGTTTTCCTCGGTTATCTCAATAAGCTCGGAAATATTTCTTTTGGATCGGGTATACGCCTCGCCCGAAATTCTCTCGCCAAGCGAATACAGATATATAACAGCCGCAGCATCGGCAAACTCACCCAGAGCTATCGCCCCCACTGTCGCAATACACATAAGTGTAAATTCCGTAAATATCTTTTTTTGAGAAAGGTCATTAAACGCCCCAACCCAAACGTCCTTGGCAAAGAACGCATAGACAACTATCGCACAAGCAATAGCGGCGTATTTATTCAAATGTCCAAATTCTCCGAGAAACGCCAACAGCAGGATGACCGCACCGACAGTATAGGAGATTATTTGCACCGAAGTCGTTTTTTCACCGTGTTCGTGACTATGCCCGCAGCCAGAGCTATGGCAGTGCGCTTCACCGTGACCGTGACGAGAATGCTCAAGTTCGCCCTGTTCGTGTTCACAGCAATTATTTTCATTTTTGTTATTGTTACGACTTGTATCATCGTGACAGCAACAGCATTTATGTTCATTTTTATTAAGCTTGTTTTTATCCATTATTACCCCCCTTTCTATACGTCTTTATGCTCATTAACGTGAATTTCAGCCATATCCACCACAAGTCTTACGTGCTCATCAGATATCGAATAGACTTGATTTTTTCCGTTCCTCGCCACCTTTACCAGATCGGCATTCTTCAAAATCGCCAACTGGTGAGAAACAGCCGATTGACTCATTTCAACCCTTTCGCTTATATGCATTACGCATTTCGCACCGTCAAAAAGCGAAAACAAAATTTTAAGTCTGGTTTCATCCGCAAGAACCTTAAAAAATCCTGCCATACGCTTCAACGTGCCAAAATTATGTTCTGTTACCGTTTTCATCCAAGCCTCCGTCATATGAATGTTTGTTCATATGAACATTTTATCATATATAATCCCCTTTGTCAAGGCTTTTAGAAAAAATTATTTTGATTTGTACACAGCCTATTAACAATTTAGAGGTATAATATAATATATGTATATTTTTGCAAGGAGACACTTTATGAAAAATAAGGTCAATATATACCGCATATCGGCACTGTTACTCACTTTGATTCTGACAGTAGTACGCACAATTTCTCTGAAAAGCTTCTACGACCCTCAAATCGGATACTTTAACAGTTCTCCGATAGTAACGGTCACAGATGTTGTGCTTATATTAGGGTCGATATGGTTCATATCTTCGGCTTTTGCAATATCAAAAAATGAAATCTCTGTCGAAAAAACGTCACGCTCTCTTTACAGCAAAGTTGCAGCTTCTTTTACGGCAATTATATTTTTGGCTTCTGCTGTATTTGTTTTCTTTTACACAGAAAACAAGTTTTCCGTATTGGCGGGTATATTCACATTTCTTTCAGCAATATATTTTATATCTGTAGCCGTTGACAACAAAAAACTCGAAACGACACGTGCATTTTTATCCATGCTCCCGACTTTAGCTTTTTTACTGTCCGCGGTAACAATTTACTTTGATATGAAAATAGCTATGAACAGTCCGCACAAAATAATGTCCGGATTTGCTATGCTTTGCGCTATGCTGTTTTCCCTTTGCGAAACCCGCGTATTCATCGAGCGACAGATTCCGCGAGTTCATTTTGCTATGGGGCTTATTACCTTCACGCTCGGGTTCACATACTCGGCAAGCACACTCATATATTTGTTGACAGAAAAGCTTTCCGACTTTCAAAGAAGACCCGTAGCTTTGGGAAACGTCGGATTTATTGGAATAGTTTTAGCTTTTTCAATATACGCCCTCTCACGCTGTTTCGCGTTTGAAACCACGGCGGAATCAAGCGATTCACAGCAACAAAAAATATAAAACAACTTTTTTACGAAAAACTATTGACAAATCACTTACTTTGTGATATACTCTGTAAAGTGTTTTGCTTTACACTGCATTTTGCAAAGAAAGGCTCTATAAAATGTTTGAAAAAAATCTTAAGCTCGCCTGTCTTCTTGACTTTTACGGCGAAGTTTTAAGCGAGAGAAAGCAATCGGTGCTTTCATTATATTACAACGAAGATCTTTCGCTGGCAGAAATCGCCGAAGAAATCGGAATTTCTCGTCAGGGTGTCAGAGATCTTATCAAAAAGGCCGAAGAGGAGCTGTTGTTCCTTGAAGAAAAGCTCGGTCTTGAGAAAAAACTGAACGAAGCCTTAACCCAAAGCGACAAAATATTCAAGCTCATTAAAGACGAACAGATTTCCGAAAAATTGAGTTTGGAAATGGAAACGCTTGTAAATATATTAAAGCAATAACACAACAAGAAAGGAAGGTGCTATATGTTCCAGAGTTTAAGCGAAAAACTCAGCAACGCCTTCAAAAAATTCCGAAACAAGGGCAAGCTCACCGAAGCCGACGTTAAGGTGGGAATGCGTGAGATAAAGCTTGCGTTGCTTGAAGCCGACGTAAACTTCAAGGTGGTAAAGGAATTTATAAACACAGTTTCCGCTCGTGCCGTGGGAAGCGACGTGCTTGAATCACTCGTTCCCGCACAGCAGATAGTAAAAATAGTAAACGAAGAGCTTACCAATCTTATGGGCGGCTCCCAGGCAAAGCTTACAATAGCATCAAAGCCCCCCACGGTAATTATGATGGTCGGTCTTCAGGGTGCAGGTAAAACCACGCACGCGGCAAAGCTCGCGGGAATGTACAAGAACCAGGGAAAAAATCCTCTTCTTGTAGCCTGCGACGTATACAGACCTGCGGCAATCAAGCAGCTTGAAATAGTCGGAGAGGCACTCAACATCCCCGTGTTCCAGATGGGAACCGACGTTTCTCCCGTAAAAATAGCCGCCGAGGGTATAAAGTACGCCGAGAAAAAAGGCTACGATATGGTTTTCGTGGACACCGCGGGACGTCTTCACATCGACGAAGAACTGATGGAAGAACTTAAAAAGATAAAAGCCGAAGTAAAGCCCACGGAAATTCTGCTTACCATTGATGCGATGATAGGTCAGGACGCGGTAAACGTAGCCGAAACCTTTAACGAGTTGCTGGATATCACCGGTGTGATACTCACCAAGCTCGACGGCGACACCAGAGGCGGTGCGGCACTCTCGGTTAAATACGTAACCGGAAAGCCGATAAAATTCATAGGTACAGGAGAAAAGCTTGACAAAATAGAACCCTTCCACCCCGACAGAATGGCCTCGAGAATACTTGGAATGGGTGACGTTTTGACGCTTATAGAAAAAGCCGAGCAGGCCTACGACGAGAAGAAGGCGGCAGAACTTGAAGCTAAAATAAGACAGCAGACCTTCACGCTTGACGACTACCTTGACCAATTCGCACAGTTGAAGAACATGGGCAGTATGGAACAGATTATGAGTATGATGCCCGGTATGAATTCAGCGGCAATGAAGGACGCCAAGGTGGACGAAAAGATGCTTGCAAGACAAGAAGCAATCATCAAATCTATGACCAAGCAGGAACGCGAAAAGCCCGAAATACTTGCGGCATCAAGAAAAATACGCATCGCAAAAGGCAGCGGAACCTCTGTGGAGGAAGTGAACAAGCTTTTGAAGCAGTTTGACCAGATTAAAAAACTTATGAAACAGTTTTCCAATCCGTCAAAACTGTCTAAATTCGCAAAAGGAAGAATGAAAATGCCGTTCTAACGGATTTTTATAAAAAACAAAAAACATATTTATATTTTGGAGGAATTAAAAATGGTAAAAATCAGACTTAAGAGAATTGGTGCTAAGAAAGCCCCCTTCTACCGCGTAGTTGTTGCTGACAGCCGCTACCCCAGAAACGGTAGATTTATCGAGGAGATCGGTTCCTACAACCCCCTCACAGAGCCCGCTCAGATCAACATCGACGGCGAAAAGGCTAAGGCTTGGATCGGCAAGGGTGCTCAGCCCACAGAGACCGTAAAGGCTCTCCTTAAGAAGTCCGGAATCGTTGACTGATTAACGAACGGAGATTACAAATGGCAGATTTGAAAGCAACCTTAACAGACATTGCGAAAGCCATTGTCGACACACCCGATGAAGTTACGGTGACTATGTCCGAAGACGATAACACCATAACTCTGGTATTAAGCGTTGCGCCGGATGATATGGGTATGGTTATCGGCAAACACGGAAAAATTGCAAAAGCCATCCGCTCGCTTATCAAGGCAGCAGCCGGAAATACCAACAAAAAGGTTAACGTAGAGATTAAATAATTTATCGGGAAGTAAAGGAGCTGTTTTTTTAATACAGCTCCTTTGTGCTATAATTTATGAAAGACTTTTTCTCAAAACACGGTATACTGAAAAAAGCATTAAGCACAAAGCAATCCGCTATGCTTGAGTGCTGTTTTCTCGATGCGAAAGTCGGGGAAACCGACAGCTTTGAGACGTTTAAAGTTAAATATCTTGAAGAAATTTCGATTTTGAAAAAAGCGGTGGAGGCTCTGTCAGATGACTTTTTGAACATAATTGCACGTGCAGAAAAAATTTTAAACCAAGCTGTACCGTCCGCCGAAAATTCATTGTTCTCAGCATTTGGCACCGCAAAGAAAAACTCGCTTGAAAGCTACGAAAAAGACAGACTTACGCTCGAAATATCGGAAATAATTTCGTTGTTGGCAAAATTATCGGCAGACGGTGCAGTTCTTTTGTCAAACTCATATTCCGGGTTTGATGTGGAATATAAGCTCAGAAAGGCTGTACTTGAAGAGTTTGAATTACTCCAAAACGATGACTTTTTCTTCAGCGTCTCACTCCCACGTCGGACTATAGAAGACGAAAAAGCCAAAATAACAAAAACACTGCAAAACGCAGAAACGGTATCATCGGCACTATCAAATCTGCTCGCATTTTTTGAATCCGCCGACACCGTTATATACAACAACGCGGTGCGGGAATGTATGCGTTTGGTACACAATTTTACATTTAAAGCCCCGCAAAAGGAGAATTTATGAAAAAATACGAATACGTGCTGTTTGATCTGGACGGCACTCTTACCGAATCTGCGCCCGGAATAATAAACTCAGTATCATACGCTCTCCGAAAATTCGGTATTGAAGTACAAAATAAAGAGACACTGAAAAGATTTGTCGGTCCTCCTCTCTCGGATGCTTTTGAAAACTTTTACGGTTTTTCTCACGACCAAGCGGCTAAAGCGATAGAATATTACAGAGAATATTTTAAAGACAAAGGAATTTACGAAAACTCTCTTTACGACGGCATACCGGAGCTTTTACAGTCCTTGTCAGAAGCGGGCTTGAAGCTTATAATAGCCACCTCCAAGCCGGAACTGTTCGCCAAAAGAATAGCCGCACATTTCGGAATAGACAAATATTTTTCGGCTGTAATCGGTGCGACTATGGACGGGTCACTGAGTGCCAAACAAGACATCATTGCCCACGTTATAGCTACGCAAAAGCTCTCCGAAAAAGAATCGGTAATAATGGTAGGTGACAGACATCACGACATTGAAGGCGCAAAATCAAACGGCATAGATTCCATAGGAGTCCTTTACGGTTACGGAAGCCGCGACGAACTTGCAGATTCAGGTGCCACCTATATTGTACCAACACCCCACGACGTCAAAAAAATTTTACTCGGCTGAATTTCAGCCAAAAGGCGGTGAAACTATGAACGAAAATATCATTACGCTGTGCGAACAGCTTAACGGCTTTCTTGAAAGCCACAACTACAGACAGTTTACCGAGCTTATTGACAAAACCAACCACATAGACGTCGCCGAATATATAAGCGAGCTCCCCGACGACAAGCTGACAACGGCATTCCGACTTTTGAAAAAAGACGTTGCGGCAGATATTTTCGCCGAGCTTGACACAGCCGCACGCGAAAAAATAATTCTTACCACCACCGACAGAGACATGGCTCTTATCGTAGACAACCTTTTTGTAGACGATGCGGTCGACCTTTTGGAAGAACTTCCCGCAAGTATGGTAAAGCGAATCTTACGCCTTGCAACACCCGAAACCAGAGCTCTTATAAACAAGTTTTTGCAATACCCCGAGGACTCGGCGGGAAGCGTAATGACCGCTGAATATATAGATTTAAAGAAAAATATGACGGTGGCTGCCGCAGTTGCCAAAATAAGAAAAACAGGTGTAAACAAGGAAACTGTCTACACTGCGTTCGTCGTAGACAGCTCCAGAAAGCTTGAGGGAACGGTTTCTCTTAAAGATCTGCTGTTCGCCGACGAAGAGGACATCATAGGCGACATTATGACCACCGACCTCATATGGGCTCACACCACAGACGACAAAGAAAGCGTTGCAGCGCTCATATCAAAATACGACCTTTTGTCGCTTCCCATAACCGACAACGAAAACAGGCTTGTGGGAATTGTAACGGTCGATGACGCCATAGATGTCATCAAAGAAGAAGCCACCGAAGATATCGAGGTAATGGCGGCTATTTCGCCCACCGCAAAATCCTATATGGAAACCACCACCTTTGAAACCTGGAAAAAGCGTATCCCGTGGCTGTTACTGCTTATGGTTTCGTCCGCATTCGCAGGGGGAATTATAAGCCATTACGAAAGTGCGCTGGGGGCATACGTAATATTAACCTCGTTTATACCTATGCTTATGGGTTCGGGCGGTAACGCGGGCGGACAGTCATCGGTTACGATAATACGCGGAATATCGCTTGGAGAAATAGAATTCAAGGATATTTTCAAAGTTATCTTCAAGGAATTCAAGGTTTCCCTGCTCTGCGCGGCAACCATGTGCGTGGCAAACTTTATAAAGGTAATGCTTATAGATTTCGGCGCATTGTTCAGCGTTGAAAACCTTATAATTGCCGCGGTGGTAAGCATCACTCTTTTCTGTACCATAGTTGTGGCGAAGGTCATCGGAGCGTTCCTTCCGCTCTTGGTAAAGAAGCTTGGACTTGACCCCGCCGTTATGGCAAGTCCGTTTATCACCACTATAGTTGACGCCCTTTCCCTTGTCATATACTTCAGATTTGCCACAATCTTTCTCAATTTGTAATAAAAACAGGAGCTGAATCGTTTGATTCAGCTCCTCTTTTTTATTTAACCGTAAAAGTTTGAGTTACGCCGTTTTTAATTGTATTTTTGTTTATATCAGCCGCCGTATCGCCAAGAGTGAGAGTATATTCATTTCCTATGATAAGGTTATCTGTTTTAAATACCCATCTTGTGCTTCCGCAATCGGCTATCCAGGTTCCCTCAACTTCGTTGCCCGAAGTGTCTGTCACCGAAACACTCTTAAGCAAGCTCCACTCGGTTATGGGAGCACTGAAGTAGATAAACAATCCCTTGTCACCCATATTCACCGTTCCGTCAACCTCAACTCCTGTATACATAACCTCCGGGGCATCACCCTTGAGGTAATAGTCGAAGAAGGCTCTGAAGCTCTTGTAATAGTTGTAACCATAAATCGGGTCAGCCTTGTATGGCGGGTAGGTATGTCCTATCTTGGGCATATATGCCGCCGCAAAAGGAATGCCCATCTCCTGATAGTCCTTGAACTCCTGTTCCCAGTAATCTCTGGGGGCGGGATTTGCATTATCCAAAACACCGCAGGCAATGTACGTAGGCACATTGGAAGGCGTAAGGAAGTGCTGACGGTTTATTGAACCAGCACCCATAGAATGGTAAACACAGGTAACGTCTGAGGTTATCGGTGTTACATTATCTCTATAGGTAAGGAAGGGCTGTTCTCCGTAGCTGTCGTTACGTTTCTGCCCCGAGTAAACACCCGATTCATAGAACTTGTCGGGATTGGGGCCGCTAAGTGTTACCACGTAAGAAGACTTGGAGTGACCCGCAACTCCGATTTTCTCGTTGGAATATCCGTAATCTTCGGCGTAATATTTGATACAACGAATTGCCGCCGTGTGCATCTTTACACCGTTAGCCGATTGGAGCGTAAAGCCCGCACCATCAATATGCCCCCACGAATCTCTACCAAGCATAAACGAGGTGTACTCGTGGTCGTATACAGCCAGAGCGTAACCGCCAAACAAAGCACCTGCTCCAAACAATCTGTCAACAACGCCTGTTGTGTTAAGCTGTGTCCTTTTATCGGAAGAGCTTGCCAAGGCAAACACGGGAATCTCGGTTTCCTCATCCGGAATTGAAGGATAATAAATCTCCAGACGATACTTAAGGAACTTATCGTAGTTACCGCTTTCAACGTCGTTTATAGGCAAACCGTTAGGCATTATAACGTCATTAATTGTCTCGGCTTTTGCCCATTCATACCCCTTGTTTGTAATCGCATTCTTGGTTGCATCTTTATTGTAACAGCTTACAATATACTCAAG
>JAFTLM010000194.1 GCA_017455945.1 Clostridia bacterium
CAAGCATTGCGATTGTTTTTTCGCCCTCGCCCCAGCGAACTACTTCTTTAAGACCGAGAGCCTTGTAAAATGCCAATGATTTTTCAAAATCAGCAGCCTTCAGCCCGATGTGGTGAAAGCCCATTCCCTTAATAATATCGTTAGCCATAATTGTATCTCCTATTTGCTTATTCCGCTTAAAAAGCTTCTGAGAATTTCACTCTTGGGGTTTCCGAACAATTCCTCGGGAGGACCCTGTTCCTCAATAATTCCGTTAGCCATAAATATGATCTCGTCCGAAACCTGACGAGCAAATTCCATCTCGTGCGTTACGACAATCATCGTGCGTCCTTCGTCGCGAAGCTCTTTTATAACTCTCAAAACCTCACCGGTAAGCTCCGGGTCAAGAGCTGAGGTGGGCTCGTCAAAGCAGAGAATATCAGGCTTCATAGCAAGGGCCCTTGCTATGGCAACTCGCTGCTGCTGACCTCCCGAAAGCTGGCAGGGATAAGAATCTTTTTTGTCAGAAAGACCTACTGCGGCAATAAGCTCTTCAGCGTGCTTTTCTATTGCTTCAAAGGCTTCTTTTTTTGTGCCGTATTCGCTTGTGCCTTTTTTTAGCTTTTCGGTTTCATAAAGCTCCGGCGCAAGGGTTATATTTCTCAAAACAGTGTGCTGCGGGAACAGATTGAAGGACTGGAAAACAAGCCCGAAGCTAAGACGCTTCTGTCTTATTTCTTCTTCGGAAGCTTTTTTGTGGCTGTGTGCATCAAAAACCGTGTTTCCGTTTATGTTTATCGTTCCTTCGTCGGGACGCTCCAAAAAGTTAAGACAACGCAAAAGCGTAGTTTTTCCGCTTCCCGACGAGCCGATTATAGAAATAACCCTTCCGTAATCCAGTGAAAAATCTATACCTTTAAGAACCTCGGTTTTGCCGAATTTTTTCTTGATATTTGATACTTCCAAAAATGCCATAGCTTTACACCTTAAAATAATCCAGTTTTTTCTCAAGCTTGCCTAACAAGAACGAAAGCAGACCGTTGAAAATAAGATAGAATAAACCTGCACCGAAAATAGGCCAAAGGACAACCTTTACGTTTACCAAGTGTTTTGCCACCGTAAACAGGTCTACCGAGATTACGGTGCTTGCCAATGCGGTGTCCTTTACCAGCGTGATAATTTCATTTGACATAGGTGCGGTTATACGTTTGATTACCTGAAGCAGAACTACCTTGGAGAATATCTGCGTTTTGGTCATTCCCAAAACCTGACCTGCTTCGTATTGTCCGTAGGGAACACTCTGAATACCTCCACGGTATATCTCAGAGAAATAACAAGCGTAGTTTATCGAGAACGCAACGCAAACCATCATCAAATGTTGCCAAGGCTCTCTTATGGGCATCCCCAACCAAAGACCGGGACCCATATCGAAGAATATAATTTGGAGCATAAGTGGCGTACCTCTTATAACCCACACAAAACCTCTGGACACAAGGTTCAGAGGTTTGAATTTTGACATAGAGCCAAAAGCTATTATAAGACCGAGCGGCAATGCCGCAAGGAGTGTTATGCCAAATATTAGTACTGTGTAGGTGAAGCCGTCACATAAGTCCGAGATTATTTCAAAGAAATCCTTCCAGCCATTTGCCATATTGCTCAACTGAGCAATTGAGACATCGGGAGATTCCGAAAAAAACTC
>JAFTLM010000195.1 GCA_017455945.1 Clostridia bacterium
CGCAAAAAGAAAAAGTTCGCAAAAAGAAAAACGCCGTTTGGGGAGTTTCGCTCACTGCGGTGAGCGACAAGGCTTGTGCAGCCTTGACTCGCACCCACTGGCGTGGGGGCTCTTATGGGTGCGGTGCGAACACACCCCTCTTCCCTCAAACAATATTAAACCCGTATCGAAAGGGAGAAATTTATGCAAGTAAAAAACTGCGCGAAATCGCTCGGGCTGATGCCCTCCTACCGTTCCCACGCCCACAGCGGGCTTTTTGAGATAACCTGCCAGTTGGAGGGAAGCTGTACCCTTACGGCAAACGGAAAGAATTTTGCTGTAAAGCAGGGAGACGTTATAATTCTTCCGCCGGGAATCCTTCACTCGGGCGACGGCGGAGGCGGACTGTTCAGAGATATGTATATGCAGTGTTCGGGGGGTGAATTTACCGACGTTCACGTGGTTCACGATACCGACGGTGCAATTCTTTCGCTTATGGAGATGATTTACCGCGTAACTACCGAGAGGGGAGAGAACTATCACGCTATTGCCGACAGCCTGTTGGAGGCAATTTGTGCCTATCTGACGAAATACGTCAGCAAGAAGATCAGGTATGAGTTCGTGGACAGGTTCAGGAATCTTTTATATGAAAATTTGTCAAACGCCGAGTTCGACGTGACGGCTGAGATAGAGAAAAGCGGCTACAGCAAGGACCATTTCAGACGTTGCTTTAAGGAGGAAACCGGTGCGACACCGTCGGAATATCTGACGGCGTTGCGGATAAACCGCGCAAAAAAGCTGCTTTCTTCCACGCCCCGTCAGTCGGTGGAGCTTATTGCGGAGGGATGCGGTTATTCGGACAGCTTTTATTTTTCCAGGGTTTTTAAAAAATCGGCGGGGTTGTCGCCTACCGAGTACCGAAAATCAAAGGTTTTAACGTAATTGAATGTCATACGAGGCACAGATTATATTGCGTGTGCGTCGAAGAAAATATTAAAAAATTTAAGAAATTTTTCTACAAATAAAGCGTGGGAAGTGTGGAAAACTAAACTTGCAAGCGAATGCAGAAAGGAATTTCAAAATGAGAAAATTCAAACAAAAACGACTTGCGAGAGCTGTGTTGGCACTTTGCCTGGTTTTGCTTTTCTCCTTTTTTGCGGTGATAAGCGGAGCGGCGGCGAATCTGAATATCGTAAGCTACAGAAACAGGCGTACAACAGACACCACCGACGCACCTCCCATCGGCGAGGGGCTTGAGGACGGAGCAAATGATATTGTTGACGGCATTGAAAGCGGAGCCGAAGATATAATCGACGGCGTGGAAAGCGGTGCAGATGACATTATTGACGGAGCAGAAAGTGCACTCGACGGCGTTGAGAGCGATATGGATGACGGTTTTGAAACCAACATTCCCGATTCTGATATCGGAGGGGCTGTGGAGGACAATGACGGAGACGGAATTTCCGACCCCACAGATTCGGACGACGACAATGACGGCGTTCCCGACGTGAGTGATACCGACGGCGACAACGACGGTGTTCCCGACAAAGACGACCCCGACCCTGACGGTGACGGTGTTGACGAAAGCAAGATGTCAGGCACCCTTATGGGCGTGGGCATTGCGATTCTTGCGGTAGCGGGAGTGGCGATACTTGTTTACGTGTTGATGCCCAAGAAGAAAGACCGATAAGGTATCTGATCGACGTGGCACCTGACCGGGTCCTCGCCGACGGGCACCTACCGGTGCGGGTATACCGGCTTCGCCATTCACGTAATATGATTTGTGCTGAC
>JAFTLM010000196.1 GCA_017455945.1 Clostridia bacterium
CCAACAAAAACAGAAACGGCTGACAATATCCAGTCATCCGCCCTGCCTTTGGAGCTTTATATTCTTCTATTGTTACTTCTCGAAAAAACTGCTTATTGTTCAAAAATATACTTATTTCTCAAAAAACGCCACGCCGATTGCGCCGGGCCCTACGTGCGTGCCTATCGTACAGCCTATCATGTAAGCAGGCACTTCGTCCGTGTTCCCTTCCCACAATTTCGCGCTGTCCGCTACGTATTTTTTCAATAACATATCGCTCAAACCCGACCACACAACACCGTATGGCATAGAAAAATCAATACCACCCGATTTCTCCACCAACGCATTCAGCAAATTATTCGCCTTTTTCGAACCCATTGCTTTCCCGACGAGTTTCACTTCCCCGTCAACCACTTCTACCACGGGCTTTATCGACAGCATACTCCCCGCAAAAGCCACCGCAGACGACACTCTGCCTCCTTTTTTTAAATATTCGAGAGTATCCAACATCGCCATTAAACGCACTTTGGTTTTCTTGTTTTCCAGCTCGTCAGCGATTGCCTTCGCGCCCTTGCCTGCCGCCGCCAAACGCAAAGCATAATCGCACAACAATCTTTCCCCGATTGCCGCGTTCAGACTATCCACGACATATACTTTACCGTCGAATTTTTCCGCCGCCTGTTTTGCGCTGAGGTAAGTCCCCGACAACTTCGACGAAATCGTAATAACCACCGCTTCATCGCCGCCGCCTACGACCTTTTCAAACTCCTCTTCAAATCGAAAAGGATTAATCTGACTCGTCTTAGGCAAGTCATCACACTCAATCAATTTTTCATAAAACTGTTTAGGCAAAATATCCACGCCGTCGAAATACGCCTTTTCACCGATACGCACTTCCATCGGAAGCATGATAATGCCCTTTTCATTCGCTTCGGCTTGATGTATATCAGAAGCCGAATCCACGATAATCTTTACCGCCATAAGCCTCTCCTTTTTTGTATCACGCCGCTCTCGCCTTTTTATTCTTTGTCGTCGTAATCATCACAGATTTTCTGCAAATTCTCGCTGATAAGCGCAAGACTGCGATAAAAAATCAAACGGTCGTCCTCGCTGAGCCCAATACTCGCCCCAGCTAAGACATTGTCTATTTTTTGCGCAACGATTTCACCTGCCGTTTCCCCTTTTTCCGTTAAGAAAAACGGACTCTTATACCGTTTTTTCGTCGTCGCTTCGCAGGTGATATAACCTTCCTTTTCCAAATATTCCACAGAACGCGACATAGCGGCTTTGTCCTCTTTGCAAATATCGCAAAGCTCCGTCGCCGTCAAGCCGTTTTTGAATTTATACAAATAATAAAGACAAGAAACGTGCGGACTCTTTAAATTCAAATCTGACATTTCTTCCGTTTTAATTCTCCTGATACAACGGCTGATATTCGCTATCAACACCGTAAACGTTCTAAAACGCTCTTCCATTTTTCCCTTTACCCTCTTATTTCCTTTGTAATATTTCAATATGACATTAGTATAACACATATTTGTTGTTTTGTCAACAAGTTATGCATATATTATTAAATATATTTTACTTTTTTTAATTTTATGCCTTAATACGCCTTTGTTATTGCCACACTCCCACATTTTGAAGCACTCTCTGTCATTGTGAAGGAGTGCAACGACTGCGGCAATCTCGTATTTATGTTAGCCTTATTTTTTACGAGATTGCTTCGCTACGCTTTGCGGCTCGCAATGACGTATTGCCCATTACCGATAAAGCATTTTTTCATTTTATGCCTTTGTGCTGTTCTTTATTCAAAAACCAACGGTGAGCATTTTCTGCTCACCGCTTTTGGTTTGAGTCTGCCGTCGCAGGCTCTTTTTATTTGGTTGTTGTTTCGGTTATTTTGTGGTGCTTACTGATTTGCTTTACACCCGTCGCACTTGCCGGTGGGGTCATATAAGTGTAATGTGCTTCCATGGGGTGTTCCACCATACATTGGTCTCGATGTTCGGCTGATACTCTGCTTCGGCATTTACTTGCTCACGATTAAGAACAAGGTTACAGCGGCCCGCTTCTGTTTTATCTCCAACACCAGTAAAAGCAGAATAGCTACTATCTTTTATTGAAGTAACTACCGAGCCAAATGTCAAGGTCTCCAAATAATAGCAACCAGAAAAAGCTCCGACACCAATAGTGGTTACTTTAGGAAGGTTGATGCTGTTAAGGGCATATGCATTCGAAAACTCCCAATCTACGATTTCTGTTACATCGGGAAGAATCAAATCAATCTTGCCGTTATATGGATTGTTCTCGTCGTAATAATCCGAACCCGACAAGCGATAAATTGCTTCTCCGATAGCAGTAGCGGTATAGTTGCCCATATCTATCATAGCCGGTGTTTCTCCCGTTACGATAATCGTGGTAATTCCGTTATCCACATAATACTTGAGTTGTTCCACCAAAGCTGTAATATCGTCCTCGGTGACTTCGGTATCGCCGCCCAATGTGCCGTCGATAACAAACGCATCCTTGCCGACTTTCACGTCGAGCTTGTAATGCACACCGCTGGTCAAAACTTCAGTTTCGTCTGTTGTAGTGAGGTCATCCAAAGAGACGGTTTCGGTGAATACTCTGCCGCTCGCCATCGTGATACGCAGGGTGATGCTTTCGGCTTCGTTTGGCAAGACGTAACCGGTGTATGCGCCTTCGTTATTGTAAAGCTCGATGTTCTCGCCTTCTCCATAACCGCTGAGCGTATCACCCGGAAGCGTCCACGTAACCGTGCGAGGCACGTTGGTAAGCGCAATGCTTACCACCTCGTCGCCATCAAGCTCGGAACCTTTGGTAACGTTTACCGTCACCTTTGCCATCAAGTGGTTCATTGTGATGGAATCAGGGTTGTTGTTCAGCGGTGCATAGCCGCCATAGAGGTAGTCGTACTGATCGTAATCCGCAGCGTATGCTTCGGACAGGATGATTTGTACCTCATTGTTGGTTGCATATGCTGTATAAGGATAGTAGGCAGCAATCTGTTGACACTCGCCGTTGTTCCCAAATATCACTTTGGTCGTGTCGTCCAGCCCCCACTCACCGTTGTTATACGTCCACTTGACGTTTTCAGCCCCGTAGCCGTTGCCTAATGTAGAATTTACGTACACACCGATGCTTCCTTCTATGAGCTTGTCTTCATCTTCCCAAGGAGTAACGTTTACATCGTTTATGTCCACGCGATTAACACCGCAGCGACAATATAAATCATCTGCAAAATCGTGTTCCTCTGTTCCGGTATGCACCTCATCACAGCAAGAGTAAATCTTCTTATGCGTTCCGTCGCCATTATCAGTATAGGTAAACTCGTCGCTTGCGTGGTTTTCGGGGTTTTTTGCCAAATCATATTCAACACCGCAAGCCTCGCAGATTTTACCGCTTACACGATTAGCCGTACCGCCTGTATGACTTTCGTTTCCTGCAACCACTATCTGATCGCAGTTTGCACACTTGATAGGAGTTGTACAATCGCCGTCGTCCTCCTCGGGAGTGTGTGACTCGTTAGCCTCTTTTACAAGCCAACCGCATTTACACAATACCCAAGTAGTACAGTCACCGTCATCCACTCCGTAATGC
>JAFTLM010000197.1 GCA_017455945.1 Clostridia bacterium
CCGCCCTCACGAAACAGTTACAAGAAAAATGGAGGTGTTGAGCCGACATTTTTCGGAGTGCGACGGATATGTTCGCACAAATTATATTACGTGAACGCCGAAGGCATTCGCCCCCACCGGTCAGGCGCTAAACTATTATTATTACAAAATTGCAGAGTTTTTCGCAAATCAGGTTGCATTTTGGAGATTTGTATGTTACAATAATATCATTCTCGGCAGGAGGTTTGTTATGGAAAAATATTGTTTTGAATCTGAAAAATATATCGTGGAAATAACAGAGAACGGTAAAACGCGACGGGTGCCGGTGTATATCGCACTCGTGTGCGACGGAGACGGAAACAATAAGAAGCTTCCGCCCGAAATATTTGCCGAGTGGAACGGTCTCGGTATGGGAACCAACACCACAAAAACCTATTTTTCGACCTTTGATTTTTCCAAGGAGGCGGAGGTTACCGTTTGCCTGCCCGAAAATGTAGGGGATATAACGGTGAAGCCCGAGGTTTCCTCGCTTTCTTTTTCCGACGGAAAAGTAAAATTCAAGACAAGTACCGACGTTAATTTTGTAATCGAGCCCGACGGAGACATTTTCGGCGGATTGCATATTTTTGCCAACGTCAAAAAAGAAATCGTAAAAGATAAAACCAATGTTATAGAGTTTTTGCCGGGCGTACATAACGTGGAGAATTGCCCTCGTATAAAGAATGACGAGTTTGGCAATCCGCTTGTGTGCGGAATCACCGACGATACGCTGGTGTATATTCACGAAGGTGCGGTGGTGTGTGCCGATATCGAATTGATTGGACTTAAAAACGTGCGGATTGCGGGAACGGGCGTGCTTTCCACAGTTCACCGCTGTCACGGTGCGGAAAACGGCTTTGCAGACAGCAAAATGTGGGGAGCTTTCAGATACGGTGCAAAGCCGAGCATTCTTATCAGAAGCGGATGCAAAAACGTCGAAATAGAGAATTTGGTGCTGAACAGCGAGTTCCGCAATATTACAATACGCAATTCTGACGGAATAAAAATAAAGAACGTAAAGATGTTTTCTTCTGCCGAAAATGCCGACGGAATAAATTGCTACAATACCCGTGATATCCTGGTTGACGGATGTTATATATGGAGCTGTGATGATTGCTTTTGTATGTACAACGCCTGCGACTCAATTCCCACACTTTTTGACGCGGGCTTTGAGGAAGTTGTTGCCGTTTCGGGTAACGCCGAGGTGAAAAATTGTGTAATGTGCAGTGCGTCGCGTCCCATCGTTATAGGCGGACACGCTACGGGGGAAACCAATCCCAGATGCGTTATTGAAAACATTCATATACACGATTGCTATATCGTGGAAACGCCCAAGCGTATTTTCGGATGCCCGCGTGAACGCGAGCTTATCTGGAGCGGTCATTTGCGTCTGCTTTCTCAAAGTGAGCAGGCGGTGAGAAATATTTGCTTTTCGGACCTGAAAATCGATTACACCAAGGGCTGTATTTCCAAGCCCGTACACATCGAGGTGAGAGACGCCAAAAACGCCTCGTATACCGAAAGCCAAGGATACAGGATTGAAAATATAACCTTCCGAAATATAGAGGTGTGCGGTCATACGGAGGAGCGGCTGCCGATAATTATCAAATCGCGTGAGCCTGACGGTGCCGCCGACTGTTGCGGAATCGACCGTGTGGCGTTTGATAATTTTACAATAAACGGAAAACACATAGAACCCACAGAGATGATAGTGGAGGGACCCGTCAATAATCTTTCAATAGTGTAAGGGCTGATTAATCAGCCCTTTGTTTTTATTGAGGTAAAAATAATGTTGACATATCTAAATTTATATGTTATAATTACAATGGAGTTTTTTACAATATATTATGTAATTCAGAAAGGGATAAAAAAATGTGCCGTACTTCTTTGCGTGTCCTGGCTTTTTTTCTTTGTATCTTTACACTTGTGGTAAGTGTAGCCGTTTTTCCAATACAGGCGATAGATATTACTGAAGAGGAGGAGGAAACGGAGAATTTTCTTTGGCAGATAGACTTTGACCAAATGTCAAGTCTTACCGACAACAGGGGAAATTCACAGTTTAAACTGTCTCTCAACAGTACAAGCACCGCATCGCTTGTGGATTTTGATGACAGAAAAGTCCTGCAGATAAAAAATTCAAATAACGCATATTTTATCAACGACGTTGGAAATATTCTTGACGATTATAAGACCTTCTACGTTGAGGCGGATATGTACTTTGAAGCTTTTCCCAGCGGTTCATCGGGAAATGACACGGCAGAGTCTTATCCTATGTCGTTTGTTACCTGGATGACGCAGAATGAAGGAACGGGCAGTGTTCAGTACCGTTCCATACGTGTTACACACGACGGATATCTCAGTACTACCAATAATCCTGCGGCTAATCCCGATGGAGTATCGGATGTTCAGCTTCCGCTTAAAGAATGGTTCAAAATAAGATTTGCCATCAGCCCGCAGACAGGCTCGGCAGAAATATTCATTAACGGAAGCCGTGTCCTTACCTACACTCCGGGTTCACCTACCAATATGATTTCTTCAAAGATAAGATTCTTTGACAGCCGATACAAGTATTCGGTATATTTAAGCAACATATCGGTCTGTTCGGATAACAACTACCGCATAGGATACGTTAAAGAGGAGACATCCGATTATCTCGCATACCAGACAACCGTTCCCGAAAATAAAACGATTGACGGTGTGAAAAAGAACGTATTTAATCTCAGAATGCTTGCGGGTTTGAACTCGTTGGAGTACAACAACACGGGATACCACGTTTCTGTTATATATCACAAGAACGGCGAAACCTATGAAACTATGCGTGACCTTTCCACAGATATGGTTTTTGAGTCGGTTAAATCGGGAAACATCTGGGTTCCTGCGGAAGATTACGGCGTCAAATATCTTGTCGCCATCGCCATAGGTGATATCGAAACCGATTGTGACCGAATAGAATTTATAATCAGACCGTATACAACCAAAGACGGTTTGAAAAAATACGGAGACGCGGCTATACTTGTCTGGGGCGGTGCTACAGATGCAGAGGGCTATCCCGTTCTTGAATACTCAAGTCAGTACGTTGAGTATACAATGAACGTAACCACAGACACCAATATAAAACGCAACAACGGTGACAATTTTAATTCGGCAGATCTTGTGGAGTTGAAAAACAACGGAATAAGTTCGACGACCACCAGATATGCCTACTTCAGATTTAATTTTTCCGAATTATCCGATAAAGCCTTGAATAAGCTTCTGACCGGCGGTGAAATTTTCTTTGAATTTTATACGACCGGTATGAGAACGCTTAACGAAGACGAAAAAAGTGCCGGCGGACTTCTTTGCGACGTATATCTTACAAACGACGATTGGGACGAAACGACGCTTACCGGCAAAACAATGGCAAGCCAGATTACCTCTGAAAAGAAAATAGGTCAGATGCGGTATGTGTCGGGCAGATATTGTGGCATAGACGTTACAGAGTACGTGCTGGAAAGCCTGAAAGATGACAATGTGGTTACCTTTGAACTCAGAAACGTTTTGGACGACTCTTCGGGAAGCCAGACCAAAATTCAATCTCTTGAATCCGGAATCAACGCTCCCAGACTTGTGATATATCCCATTGAATGTAAACACGAGATCAACCTCGGAAAGCTTAAAAACGCCGGATACGAACCCTGGGGATACGCGGAGAAGCTGGTTGATGATTGGATTGCAGAGGGCAGAGAAGCACTTTACTCTCACGAGCCTTATGATACCGTAGATATTGATGCCGTCGACATCACCTTGAAAAATGGGGCTTATCAGATTCCGTTCAACAAGTATACCAATAACCCTTCATACGATACCACTAAATATCCCATTCCCGTTTACGTAAGGAAGCTTGACACCCTTGAAGGCTTTTCCAACAAAAACACCTCCGTTTTCGATGAATACGGAGGAATTGAAAATTCGGGAATTGAGGGTCAGGCAACGGGCTACTTCCATACTGAAACACACGGAAACAGAACCTATATTATTGACCCCATCGGAAATCCGTTCTTCTCGGTAGGCATCAATACAGCACAGCTGGGTGCTAACCAACACCAAAAGGATAACGCTCTGGCGAAGTATCAAACGAGTGACGCCTTTTATAAAGATGTTTGCGAAGAAATGAAGAGTATCGGAATAAATACGTATTGGGGCGGAGATATCGAATTTTTTGATAACGGACTTGTAAAAGTAATAGACCTCAGCTGTATATCCGGCTATATGGGCAACGGAAGCGCGGGGCTTGGATTAAGTGTTTCTACAGGCGGTTCTGCCAAGTTCAAACACAACAACACGATGAACGTCTTTGATCCCGATTTTGCTACCTTCTGTAAAAACAGGGCGATTACTAACTTCAGCAAGTATATAAACCGTGAAAATAAAGACCGTATACTCGGTTTTTACTCGGATAATGAGATACCTTCTCAGAAAGATATGCTCGACTGTTACCTTACAATAGATCCATCGGAGCCTGTCAACGCCTTTTCATACGCGACAGCCTGGACCTTTCTGATGAAGAAAACGGGCAAGCCCAACCCTTCCGTTTCCGACGTTACCGCGGAGCTGAGAGAAGAGTTTAAGGCGTTCGTTTATGACACGTATTTCTCCTGCGTCACAACCGCACTGAAGGAGGCGGGAGCCGAAGATTATATGTATCTCGGAAACCGTATACACTCCACAAATATGACCAGCGAGGGCTACTTGCGTGCGGCATCAAAATACCTTGACGTGGTTTCCGCAAACCTCTACGGCGGCGTTGAGCCTCCTATAGAAACAATTAAAACCATCCAGAAATACAGCGGAAAGCCGTTGCTTGTAACCGAGTTCTTCTCAAAGGCAAATGATGCTGTCGATGCCAACGGCTACTCATTGGGAAATCAGGCAAATGCGGGTCTTATTGTTGACACTCAAAGTGACAGAGCAGCAATGTACGAAAACTACGTGCTTTTGCTTCTTGAATCTCAAAACTGTGTGGGCTGGACCTGGTACAGATTCCGTGACAACGACCAGACCATTTTTAAGGATGCCGACGGAAATATGTATCGGGCTTTCGACTACAGCGGCAGTCTTGGAGCAATCTCGGCATATTATAATCTTACCACCAAACAGAAGGTGGCAGCAGTGAATATGCCTGCGATAGAGGTCTATTACCAGGGCGAAACCGACACGTCTAACCTGGGTTCAAACAAGGGCATCTACGATAACCATATGAATCTCTATACCGAGCTTGCGGGAGCGATTCAAAATATCTCAAGCAACGTTTTCGGTATTATAGAGTATTTTGACGCAATTCATAAATAAATTTTATAAAAAAGAAGGAGCTGACTTGTCGGCTCCTTCTTCTTATCGAATTATTCCTGTTCTGTTTCCGCGGGTTCTGTTTCCGTGGGTTCTGTTTCCGTAGGTTCTGTTTCCGTAGGTTCGGTTTCTGCGAGAATCTTCAAAGATTTCATAATAGTGTCGTTAAGCTCGTCGTCTGCCTCTACCTCGGTCAGAGTGATGAAGTAGTAAAAATCACCCGCAAGGACGAAATACACAGTTTGTGTGAGGTCAGGTGAGGTTTCGCTTTTGGCGTAGAAGCTGACCTTTGTTCCGCTTACGTTGTTTTCGTTCTTGAAAGGCTCTGCGGAAATATTTGATATTTCAATGCCGTTTGCTTTGTAATCTTCCAGGAAGAGGGAAGAAAAGCTGTCTTTTGTCATTGCCTTGTAGGGGTCGTTTTCTTTGTCGTAAGCCTCAAACTCTATGGAAATGTTGTTTCCTGTGTGGGTTTCTTTGTTAGCAATGACGGTAACGCTTGCTTCTTTTGTCTCCCAGTTGGCGGGATAATCAAAAGACAAATTTCCAATTACGTCCGTGTAGGTTACGTATTCGTGTTTGAAGGGTGTGGCAGGCTTTTTTGCACCGTTGCCTGCGTTGACCTGTTCGGCGGGTGCGGCACACGACACCATAGAAAGCACCAATACAAGAGCAAGCAGGGGTAAGAGTATCTTTTTCATATTTTGTATCCTCCGTAAAAGTCCTTTAGAAGCAGATTATTTTTTCAGTGTCTCAAAAACTGTCTGAACAAGTACGGGGTCCGCCTCTGTTTCGGTTACAGTTACAACATAGGATTTTGAATTTGCGTTAAGGGCATACATAGTCTGTGCCATATCAATGCCGGATACATTTGTGTCGTAGTGAATCTTTGTTATTTTAACACCGGCAGCATTCTCAAGCTGTTCCACGGTGGGGTTGTTGACCGGCAAACCCGAAGCGATAAGCTGAGGGGCTAGGAGCTCGTTGAACGAATTGAGGTCCATTTTTTCATATACGTCGGAAGCTGCCGAGTATGCAACCGTGATATTGTTGCCTATTCCGGTGGGGTTAACGATAACTACCACGCTTCCTTCGGTAACGGTCCAGCCTTCGGGATACGCAAAGGAAATGTCGTCGTTGTCGTAAACGGTGTATCCGTCGGGAGCCTCTACAATAACTTTCTTTTCCTCTTTGCAAGCCGCAAAAGCGAAAACAGAACCGATAATCATTGCTAAAGCAAGCACTGTGCATATTAATTTTTTCATTGTAATTCCTCCACAAAAATAAAAGTAATATATTGCATATAATTGTATCACAGACCAACAAGTTTGTCAACAACTATTTTCAAAATTTGTGCTTTAATACATTTTTGACAGTTCGTCGTTAAGCCACTTTACCGTTTCTTCCAATCCTTCCTGAGTGCAATCAAACAGAGCCTCGCCAACCTTGTTCGGGTCACGTTTCAACGGCCAGGGGGGAAGAATATAGTAAGATGCGTGGATCTTGTGTGGCTGACCCTCTTCAACTTTTATCTTTACTTTGCAGTTGAAGGTGTTGGTGTCAAGACAGCCAAGCGAGGGATCGGTTCCTCTCGATGCGGAGTATATGTTAAAGGTCCAGGGTTGCTCAATGTCGGGGCAAAACCAGTCAAAGCGGGGAAGAGTAATGGGTTCCATAGGTTCTCCTTTTTTATCGTTTGATTTTATTTTACCATAAATCGAGAAAAAAATCAATCATTAAATCCAATAATTTATATTAATTTTGATTTTGTGATGAATTTGTCTTGACATTTTGAAAAATTTGTGGTATAATTCAATCCGTGTTGGCAGACTTGTGTGTTTTTACACAAAGGGATACCGAGACATTCTTGAAAATTTGTGCTCCAATCGGACGCAAAAGCGCGGGACCCCCTTGCAACGCTTGACTTTGTCGGCGCTCCGAAAAAGCAGAAAAACAAGCAATCTAACCAAATATCTAAAAATTTAATAAACCGATGATTTCTGTCGAAAGACAGTTTCACATACGGAGGGTTATCGAAGTGGTCATAACGAGGCGGTCTTGAAAACCGTTTGGGCTCTGCCCACGTGAGTTCGAATCTCACACCCTCCGCCAAACAGCGGCTAATAACCGCACAAATAGCCGCAAGGGATACCCTTGCGGCTTTATTCTTAAATTGTACTTTTGGGAGGAGCATTTATGGAGACGAAAATCGAAGCCGCTTATGTTAGAGACGAAAAATTTGCGAAAGAATATTTTTCTTACCATTCTTATAAGCGCCCTTTAGGCATTATCATTACCGTCATCTGTATATTATTAATCGTAAGTGGGATAATAAATGTTTTTGCATATAAAGACTATTTGGCTATTACCGCTATTGTGCTCGGTATATACCTTTTTGTTTTACGGGTTGTACGTGTAAAAAAGAGTATTAAAATATCTCTTGAGAGAGATAAGGAAAGCAATCATGGCAATTTTGTATCGGTGCAAAATTTTGTAACTGAAAATTCAATAATTGTAAAATCATCAACAAACGAATCGGGTACAGAATTTGAGATGTCTTGTATTAAAAAGGCATATCGCTCAAAAAATTATATTTATTTGATAACAAAAGCAAAATGGGCAATTGTTTTCGATATAAATAAATTTTCAAAAGGAACACCCGACGAGCTTGTTGAGTTTGTTCGCCAAAAAGGTATCAAAATTAAATAAAATTCAGCCGAAATCTTATGGTTTCGGCTTTTTATATTTGCTAATTGTTTTTGAACTTCAATATCGTATTCATATGCCAATTTGATTTATTGACGATTTCGAAGGCGGTGTCGCCGGCGAGGAAATCGACGAGCCAGGGCTTGGCGATTATGTATTTACCGCTGATTTTGACGGCTTCGAGGTGCTTTTTTTCAATGTGGTCAAGCACCATTCCTTCCGAGTAGCCGATTGCCGAGGCGGCTTGGAGAGCAGCCTGCGGATATTGAAAAGCAAGAACCCAATAAACAGACCATTCCTACACCGAGTTGGCTCAGAGGTAGGAAGAAGAAGGATGATAGATAGGAGAGATAAGTATTAAGGCATCGGAGAAAGTCGATACCTTAATGCTATACTCAAAAAAAAAGCGGAAGCGTTTAGAACACTTCCGCTAAAACATTAGGCAATCGGTAAAATAATAGTAAATATCAATTTGTGGTCTGAATATTCGTAAGTAAGCGAGCCGTTCATAGCTTCAATGTGGCTCTTGCAGATATACAAACCAAGTCCTATATTTTCTTCACCCTCATTACCGGAATAGTACGGACGAAATACGTCCTTATCGCCAAAGCCCTTGCCATTATCCGAAACGGTAATAACGCATTTATCAAGTCTGCGGTGTGCGCGAAGCCATATTTTACTGCAATCTGCGTGCTCGATAGCATTTAGAACAAGATTTTGAAGAACGGATTTCAAAGCGTCGGGCTTGGCAAAAGCAACGGAATGTTTTGCTGAAATTTCCATTACGATACCGTTTGCCTCCGCATCGGGCGAAAGCTCTGTGAAAACAGTATTCAGAATTTCG
>JAFTLM010000198.1 GCA_017455945.1 Clostridia bacterium
GCCAAAGGCGCAAAAAGAAAAAGTTCGCAAAAAGAAAAACGCCGTTTTGGGGAGTTTCGCTCACTGCGGTGAGCGACAAGGCTTGTGCAGCCTTGACTCGCACCCACTGGCGTGGGGGCTCTTATGGGTGCGGTGCGAACATACCCCTTGCCGCTAAACTATACTTTATTATCTAACCATCGTATTTAATTACCTCATATTTTGCTTTCCTCTATTCACCAAACGCACAAGAAATAAATATTCTGTTAGTGGGAAATTTCTTTTTCCCGATGTATAATTTGGATATCTGAATGGTAACAATATGTGTGAGCCAAAGAAGCTCAAACAGGATAAAAAAGAATGGAGAATTTTATGAGCGTTAAGAGAGGAGATATTTATTATGCTGACCTCAGCCCTGTTATCGGTTCAGAACAGGGGGGATTGCGTCCGGTGCTTATAATTCAAAACGACATAGGAAACAGATACAGCCCAACGGTTATTGCGGCGGCAATTACATCGAGAATGAGCAAGACTCATTTGCCTACTCATATAGATATTTTTGCCGAAAAAGCGGGGCTGGCAAAAGATTCCGTGGTGCTTCTGGAGCAGATAAGAACCCTTGATAAAAAGAGACTTAAAGAGAAGATGGGACATCTGGACGACGACGTGATGAGCGTTGTCAATTCGGCAATAGCGGTGAGCTTCGGACTTGACGGCGGAGCTGTGGCAACGGGAGAAGCGGACGGAAGTGTTACGGCAATGTGAAAGTTTACCTTTATTTGGATGAACTCTATTGACTTTTTAATAAAAATTTTGTAAAATAGGAGTTGGAAAACTCCTATTTTTTTGAGGTGAATATGAACCACAGTGAAAACTATAAAACCACCTGGCACGATACCGACTGTAACCGTCGGGTGCGTCCGACGGCTATATTGACTTACTTTGAAGAAACCTCGAATCTTCATATGATAGCCATCGGTCAGCCGCTGGATGACGTGAGAGATGAGGCGGGTTTCGGGTTTGTCCTGTCAAGATTGGCGATGAGTTTTTATAAGCCTATTGTTGCATATAAAAACATACGGGTAGAAACCTGGACCAGCGATGGCAAGGCGTTCACTACCTTGCGTAGCTTCCGTGTCTTTGAAGGTGACGAACTTGTTGCAGACGCACTTTCGCTGTGGGCATTGGTTGACGTAAATGAGCATAAGCCCGTGAAAATTTCAAGCTACGATTTCAATTTCGAGCACGAACCGCCCGTAGAAAACGATGTGCCTATCCGATTGGTAATTCCAAAGGACGCCGAGCTTGAAAAGGTCGGCGAGCGAAAAATATATTTCAGCGACTGCGACTATAATATGCATATGAATAACACCAGATATCCCGATATGTTGTGTGATTTTTTGCCCGATATAGGACAAAAAAATCTCGTTTCGCTCTCACTTTCGTTCGTCCACGAGGCGGCTATGGGACATACACTCTCGGTTTATCGGGCGAAAAAAGACGAAAACACTTACCTCTTCCGTACCGTTGATGAAAACGGCACAACCTGCCTGGAAGCCGAAGCGGTGGTAGAATAAATCAAATTTAAGGAGCACTTTATGGATATTCAAAATCTTTTGCAGGGCAAGGACTGCTCTTGCGGCAGACATCACGGCTGTGATATAGATAAAGTTTACATAGAGGACGGGGCGATAAACCGCCTGACTTCGCTTTGTGCGGAATATGAGAAAATTCTCATCGTGGCAGATGAAAACACGTTTGCTGCTGCGGGTGAGAAAACCTGTCACGCCCTTGAGGGAAAATATGTCAACAAGGTTATTTTCTCCGGCAAGACAGTGCTTGTTCCAAACGAGGAAAGCGTGGAGCGAGTGAACGCGGAGCTGGGCGACAGCCGGCTTATCGTGGGCATAGGTTCGGGCGTGATTCAGGACCTCTGTAAATACGTCGCACACCAAAACAGCCTGCCTTATATGGTGGTTGCAACCGCACCTTCAATGGACGGCTACGCCTCAACCGGCGCGGCAATGATAATGGGCGGAATGAAAGTGACCTATCCCGCAGGCGTTCCCAAAGCACTTGTTGCAGACCCGGCGGTGCTTGCCAACGCCCCGATAGAGATGATAAAGGCAGGATACGGCGATATCGTCGGCAAATATTCGGCACTTTGCGACTGGAAGCTGAGCCGTGAGGTCAACGGAGAATATTTCTGCCAATACATATACGATACCACTTTCAGTATGATAGATAAGACAATATCGCTTGCGGAAGGCTTGCTTAAACGCGATAAAGAGAGCATAAAAGTGCTTATGGAAGCACTGGTTGCGGTGGGAATAATGATGAGTTTTGCGGGTTCCTCACGCCCCGCGTCGGGAAGCGAGCACCACCTGTCGCATTTCTTTGAGATAGTTGGAATCCTTAACGGAGAGGAGTATTTTTCTCACGGCATAGACGTTGCGTATTCAACCGTAATTACTGCCGAAATAAGAGAGCGGCTGTGTAAATCCGAGTTCCCAAAAACGCAATATACGCCAAAACGTAACGAGCTTGAAGAGGAGCTTCACAGAATATATAAAAGCTCTGCCGACGGTTGCCTTGAGTTGCAGGATAAGGTAGGGAATTACACTAAAAACAGAATGCCCGCCTATCTTGAAAAAGAGGGCGAGATAAAAGCTATACTTTCCGAGTGCCCAAGTGCCGAGGAGATAAAAAAGATTCTTTCGCTTGTCGAGCTTGATATAAGCGAGTTTTACGCTATGTACGGCGAGGAAAAAATAAAAGATGCGGTAAAATATGCTAAGGACCTGAAAGACAGATATAGCGTACTTTGGATGAATTATGATTTTGGAGGAGATTTATAATTGCCTCAATAATACCAAAGGTATAGTCGAAAAGCTCCAAAAGTCGGGGCGTAGATAAACGATTGGATATTTTTTGATAAATGACTTTATATACAAGAAACAAAAAACGGACACTCAATGGGTGTCCGTTTTAAAATGCTGACGGCAAATATTCCTTTGACGAAAATTATTAAAGCACAAAAAAGCCACCGCATAAGCGGTGGCTTTTTGATGTAATGTTGAATTATAGTTTAGCCCATAACAACCTTCATAAAGTTCTTTTTACCTCTCTTGACAACCGCGCCGTCGGCAAATGCTTCGGGAGCGTAGAGAGTCTTGATGTCGGTTACTTTTTCGCCTTCAAAGGTTACGCCGCCCTGCTCGACAGCACGTCTTGCCTCTGACTTGGAGGGAACAAGACCCGTCTTTACAAGGAGGGTGAGAATGTCGATGTTGCCGTCAACGAAATCATCAGCGGTAATTGTAGCTGTAGGCATATTAGCCGAGCTTCCCGCACTGAAGAGTGCGCGTGCGGCTTCCTGTGCCTTGGTGGCTTCCTCTTCGCCGTGAACAAGCTTTGTAAGCTCGTAGGCGAGGATGTCCTTAGCCTTGTTAAGCTGAGCACCCTCCCACTTGTCCATATCGTCGATCTGTTCGAGAGGAAGGAATGTGAGCATACGGATGCACTTGAGAACGTCTGCGTCGTCGATGTTTCTCCAATACTGGTAGAAGTCGAAGGGAGAGGTCTTGTTGGGGTCAAGCCAAACGGCACCGCTTGCGGTTTTACCCATCTTCTTGCCCTCGGAGTTGAGGAGAAGGGTAATGGTCATAGCGTGTGCATCCTTGCCGAGCTTACGTCTGATAAGCTCGGTACCGCCAAGCATATTGGACCACTGGTCGTTTCCTCCGAACTGAAGGTTACAGCCGTGTGTCTGGAACAGACGGTAGAAGTCGTAGGACTGCATTATCATA
>JAFTLM010000199.1 GCA_017455945.1 Clostridia bacterium
TGTAAGGCATAATTCGGAACTCCGCTTTTCTTTGACACAAAAGGCGCAAAGAAAAGCTCCCAAAAGAAACGCCGAGTGCCTGCGGGCACAAGAGGTCGCTTTTTGCAAAAAGCTCCGCAAAAACCTTTCTGGACTTGGCGGGTGCAAACACACCCCTCGCCGCATAAACAAGGCTGTTTTTTGATTCGGTCACAAGAAAAAATATTGAAGTGGAGGTATATGTTGGTAAAATGGCGTGTATATGCCTTAAAATCCCATAAATTGTGCCAAAATAGTCTTGAAGTGGTGAAAGTTTCCACAATAAGAAAAAACTGTTGGTTGATTTAATCGGTGGTTTATGGTAAAATAGTCAAGCAGAGTCGGATTATTCGCATTTGCCCAATAATTCGGCGAAAAACCAAAGAAAGGAAGAACTTTATGAAGAAAACAACAAGAGCAACAGCCACGGCATTGTGTGCTCTCATTATTGCGGGGACAACCGCGATGGGGGCAGGAGCTAAAAATTCGGATTCGTACATATCAAGTGGTGAATATCAGACGGAAATCACCTCGAATCTTGAATACGGTGGTAATATTTATCTCGATTTAAGTGAAAAAGCCCTGCCCGGTGTTCGAGTTATGCTTGACGGCTCCGAGATGATTGCAGGGCAGGGAAGAATAATCAATTCGGTTACGTACGTTCCCTTCAGAGCCTTTTGCGACGCTATGGGCGGAGCAAAGGTCACCTGGGATGCTTCCACACGCACCGCCAAGGCGGCGGCAAACGGCGTTACAGTCTACGCCAAGCAAGGTGCACTTTACCTTCAGGCAAACGACAGATACTTTTACACCGTAGAGCCGATTGCCAACATAGACGGCACGCTTTTCGTGCCCGTCAGACCTATGGCTAAGGCGTTTGGTCTGGAGCTCGAATGGGATCAGTCACTTCGCGCGGTTCTGCTCGAATCGGGTGGCAAGAAGCCAACGTCGGGCTCATCATTTTATAAATCGGACGAGGTATTGTGGCTCTCAAGGATAATTCACGCCGAGTCGTCGGGCGAACCCTTCAGGGGCAAGATAGCAGTCGGAAACGTGGTGTTAAACAGGGTGAGAAGCCCTCAATATCCCAACACCATATACGGCGTGATATTCGACCGCAAGCACGGAACGCAGTTTTCGCCCGTGTCCTTCGGAACGATTTATAACACTCCCTCCGCCGAGAGCGTGATAGCGGCAAAAATCTGTCTTGAGGGGTACAGCATTTCGGAAAAGGCACTCTTCTTTATGAATCCAAGACTTGCCACCACCTCCTGGATCGCGCAGAACCGCCCGTACCTGTTTACCATAGGCAATCACCTTTTCTATTCCTGAACCAAAAGGGGCAAATTCCCCTTTTGGCTTTTTTATTGTTGTGTTCTGCCTGCGCAAAAGTAACAAAAACATCGGCTTTGTTGCCGAACGAAAATGTGCAAAACGACAAAAATTGCAAGCGGGATAAAAAAATTTACCAAAATTGTTGACAAAATCGTAAAATTAGAATATAATGTTAATGCACTGATGGGTTAGCCGTTGCTAACTTGCAGTACGAAAGATTATCTTGGAGAACGTATCAGATATGAATTTGCGTAGTGCGGAAATTGGAAAAGAATATATTATAAAGGCTATCGAAACCGACGACGAAGAGCTTAACGCTTTTTTGTTTTCGCTTGGTTGCTATTCCGGCGAGCCCATTACCGTAATATCGCATCTCAAGGGCGGTTGTGTAGTGTCTATTAAGGATGGACGTTACAACATCGACAACGGACTCGCAGAGGCGATAATCGTTTAACCTTTAATCAAAAATAATCTTCGGGAGGGAACTCTCGGATTATTTTTTTGAACAACAGTTAGCCGCCGCTAACCAAATGATTTTAACAGTATTGCTGTCAAGATACAAACATAATTCGTTATACGGAGGAAAAAAACAAATGAGAATTGCGCTTACGGGAAATCCCAATAGCGGAAAAACGACGATGTATAACGCACTTACCGGCTCCAGCGAAAAGGTTGGAAACTGGGCGGGCGTTACGGTCGAGAAGAAGGAGCACCCCATAAAAAAGAGCTATTGCGGTTCTGCGGAGGGTATTACGGCGGTTGACCTGCCCGGTGCTTACTCCATGTCGCCCTTTACCTCGGAGGAGAGTATTACAAGTGCGTACGTAAAGAACGAGAATCCCGATGCCATCATAAACATCGTGGACGCAACAAACCTCAGCCGAAGTTTGTTTTTCACCACACAGCTTCTTGAGCTTGGCATTCCCGTGGTCGTTGCTCTTAACAAAACCGACGTCAACAAGAAGAAAGAGAACAAGGTGGACGCCAAGGCTCTTTCGGATAAGCTTGGCTGTATAGTCGTTGAAACAACTTCGACTACGGGCGACGGACTTAAAGAGGTGATAGCTGCGGCTGTGTCGGTTATCGGAAAAACTCAGACCGCACCCTATTCCCAGGGGGATATAAGCTCCTTTGACAAAGAGGCGGTTGAAGCTGCCGACAGAGAGCGTTTTGCCTTTGTAAACGGCATCGTAAAAGAGGTTGAAAACAGAAAAACACATACCAAGGACAGAAATTCCCAGGACAAAATAGACGCCGTTCTTACGAATAAGTGGCTGGGAATACCGATTTTCGCAGTGGTTATGTTCCTTGTGTTCCAGATATCTCAGGCGTGGCTCGGCGTGTGGATAGCCGAGGGCGTTGAGGTGTTTGGCGTTTCTGTTCCGGGTCTTGTAACTCTTATAGATATGTTCAAGGACTGGGTCGCAGGAGTGCTTGAAGGCGGAAATCCCTTCCTTGTAGCACTTCTTACCGAGGGTATAATCGGCGGTGTGAGTGCGGTTGTCGGATTCCTTCCGCTTGTTATGGTTATGTACTTCCTTATCGCTCTCCTTGAGGACTGCGGTTATATGGCACGCGTGTCGGTAGTGCTTGACCCAATATTCAAGAAGGTGGGGCTTTCGGGAAAGTCGGTTATTCCTTTCGTTATCGGAACGGGATGTGCCATTCCCGGTGTTATGGCGTGCAGAACCATCAGAGATGAACGCGAACGCAGAGCGACGGCAATGCTTGCTCCCTTTATGCCCTGCGGAGCCAAACTTCCCGTAATAGCTTTGTTTGCGGGCGTATTCTTCGGCGACGCTTCCTGGGTTGGTACACTTATGTACTTTGTGGGAATAATTATTATTCTCTTTGGTGCACTTATAGTTAAGAAGATTACAGGCAACAAGAAAAAATCCTACTTCATTATGGAGCTTCCCGAATACAAGCTCCCAAGCCTTTGGTCGGCTTGCAAGTCGATGTTCGGCAGAGGTTGGGCGTACATAGTAAAGGCGGGTACAATTATTCTGCTTTGCAACGCCGTTGTTTATATTATGCAGTCGTTTAACTGGAAGCTTCAGCTTGTTGAAGAGGGAATGGAGCACACGTCTATCCTCGCTTCCATAGCAAGCCCCATAGCTGTTCTCCTTATTCCTATCGGAATAGGTGCTTGGCAGATGGCGGCGGCAGCCGTAACAGGCTTTATCGCCAAGGAAAACGTGGTTGGTACTCTTGCCGTTTGCTTCGGTATCTCCGGATTTTTCAATATGGATGAGTTGGCTGCGGATTTGAGCAGGGCAAAAGACATCAAAGAAGTGTTTGGAATCTCTGCGGTAGCGGCGCTTGCCTACCTTATGTTTAATCTCTTCTCGCCCCCCTGCTTTGCGGCTATCGGTGCCATGAACTCCGAGATGAAGAGCGCAAAGTGGCTCTGGAGCGGAATTGCACTCCAGCTTAGCGTGGGATATTCAATAGCATATTTGGTTTACACTGTCGGAACGCTTATCGTTGACCCCGCCACACTTAACGTGACTGCGGCAATAGCAGGCGGAGTTGCGGTTCTGTTGATGATTGGCGTGATTGTGTATCTTTGCTTGAGAGCCGACAAGAAAAGCAAAGTAAAAGCATAATTGAGATATGAAAGATATAATTATAACAGCAGTTATAGCGATTATTATAGTTTTTGCGGGCTTTTACGTCTATAAGGCAAAGAAAAGCGGCAAAAAATGCATAGGCTGTCCTGACGGCGGCTCGTGCAGTGCGTGTAAGAACGGTTGCTCTTGCGGTTGCTCGGCATCCGAAAAAGAGAACGAAAAATAATCTAAGAAAAAACCTCCTGATTTTTGGCGGTCGGTGTATGCGTGACACCGACCGCATTTTTTGCGGAGAGCTTTGAAGCACTCGGCCTTTGGAATTTGCATACGATAATATTGACATTATGGGAAATTTATGGTACAATTTTGTTTTACAAAGCAGATACATTTGGAGGTCTTATATGGTTTTGTATTTTTCAGCCACGGGCAATACAGAGTTTATAGCTAAAGAAATAGCCAAGCGGACGGGTGACGAGTGCCTCAATCTCTTAGAGCGTATAAAAACGGCGGATTTTTCGCCTATTCATTCCGAAAAGCCGTTTGTTGTCTGTGCACCCGTTTACGTGTGTGAAATTCCGCGTTTTATGACCGCATATTTGAAAAAGCAGTCTTTTTCGGGATGCAAGGACGTATATTTTATACTTACCAGCGGAGGCTATTGCGGACCTTCGGGAAATCTTTTAAAGAGAATTTTCAAGTCGAAAAAGATGATTTGCCACGGACACGCCGAGTTCAGAATGCCGAGAAATTACGTGGCAAGCGACGCATATCCAATGCTTGAAA
>JAFTLM010000200.1 GCA_017455945.1 Clostridia bacterium
AAGGCATAATTCGGAACCCCGCTTTTCTTTGACACAAAAGGCGCAAAGAAAAGCTCCCAAAAGAAACGCCGAGTGCCTGCGGGCACAAAAGGTCGCTTTTTTGCAAAAAAGCTCCGCAAAAAACCTTCCTGGACTTGGCGAGTGCGAACACCCACTGGCGTGGGGGCTCTTATGGGTGCGGTGCGAACACACCCCTCGCCGCTAAACTACAATTTATCTCCCACAACAAGAAAACCGATGTTGTTCAGACATCGGTTTTCGTATTGCGACAGATATGTTCGCACAAATTATATTACGTGCACGCCGAAGGCATTAAGCCCGCACCGGTAGGTGCCCGAAGCGTTACTCCCGCACCGGTCGACCCTTGTGCTCGGAGGCGACGCTTGCCGCCACGCCCGCACGTTTGATTTTGCCCACTCTGTTCTTTTCAAAAGCAGTATTGCGTATCACAAAACTCTCTATGTGCTTGTATGACTGCACCAAAGAATTTGCGTGCTCGACGGCGGCTTCAAGCTCCTTTTCAACTACAGCCTCGGTGTAACCTTCGCCGTATTCCTCCTCAAAAGCCTCCCTGTCGGGGTAAATCACAGCCACCAGGTCGTAATCCTTCCTGCGGTCGTTGATTATTCCCACAACCACGCACTCCTTGACGAAACAGCTCTTTCCGAGACGTGCCTCAAGCTCCTCGGGAATTATGTTCTTTCCGCCCGCATTGACTATCGTATTCTTCTTGCGGCCCGTCACGTGCAACAGACCGTTTCGGTCAATGTATCCCATATCGCCGGTGTAGAACCAGCCGCCGCGTATAGTCTCTACGGTCTTTTCGGGATCCTTGAAGTAGCCAAGTATCACGTTGTCGCCCTTGTACCTTATCTCGCCCGTGCCGTCTTCTTTTATGTTGTAAATATCAGCAATTCCGCCGGGAAGAGGAACGCAAACAGGGCTTTTCTGACCGCGTGACGAAGAGCTCACCGCCAAAAGGAAACCAAACTCGGTAAGTCCGTATTCGCAAATCACGTCAAAGCCGTATTCGACAAGTCCGCTTGCCGTCTCCGAGGCTCCCGCACCGCACAAATACAGCTTTTCAAGCATGCCGCCGAATCTGTCGTGAAGCTCGGCGTACATCCTCTTTCTTATTGCCGTAGCCGCTCTGCCGCCCACCACGCTTGCCGCCGCAAGTGCGGTCTTTTTCTCTATAGCAAAGCCGCTTGCCAGCTCCTTCACTCTCTTGTATATCGCCTTGGCTATAAGAGGCGTGCACACTATCGCCGTGGGACGTGCCTCGTTCATATCGCGGACAAGATTTTTTATTCCACCGCCAAACACCGCCGAGGCACCGAAATAAATCGGAGCCAAAAGTCCGCAGAACGCCTCGTACATATGATGAAGCGGAAGGACCGACAAAACAACGTCACGCTCGCCCATATTCAAAAGCCCGCTGGCTCTGTAAAGCATCGAGCAGACGTTTCTGTGAGAAAGCATAGTGCCCACAAGCTTGTCCGAAGGTTTTTTCTCAAAAGAAATAATTGCGGTTTCGTCGCTGTCAATGTGGGCGATAAGATATCTGCCATCGCCGTCGTTCAGCCTTGCTCTTCCGCTTTCGACAAGCTCCGCAACATCGGAAAACGCGTATCTTTCAACGCCCTCGGGAAGCCCCTCAAGGCTGTCGGCGGAGCAGTCGGAACAGAATACCGCCGCCGCCTCGCAAATGCCCGCAATTTCCGCCAGCTTTTCAGGGCCCGCGTTCTTGTCAACAGGAACTATAGTTCCCACTCCGCAAATCACCGTCATATAGACAAGTGCCCAGGTGTAGCAATTTTCGCCCATCACGATAATCGCCTTGCCGCCGAAATTCCTGGAAAGAAACTCGGTTCCCAGGGCGTCGATATCGTTTTTGTACTGCTTGTAGCTGTATTTGCAAACTTCTCCGTCAACCTTCTGCGAAAAAAGAATTTTGTCGTTGAAAATCGTTGCCGAAGCACTCAAAAATTCTCTTATGTCTTCGGGCTCTCTGCCCAAAAAGCTCTTGAAAAAATATCTCATGGTAAACACTCCTTTTGCTGAAGTCTCGTAAAGATTATCTCAACTGTATTTTATCACAAATCCGAACTTTTGTCAATCTCGCCCGATGCAGGCTCTTTTTTGAAAACGATAAACTTGCTCAGAATGTAATTGACGACAATTACTACCACAGCCGCCGCCAGCTTCGCCCAAAGGTCGGGGGTCGCAGAAAGGCTTATTCCAAACGGCAGTGAAAGCGAAAACGTGCGGTAGGACGCGGCGGACAGCAGGAAAATGACCCCGAAGGTCACCGCCGAATCGCAGGCAAGCGAAAAGAGGCGCGCACCGAAAAAGGAGGCAAGCCGTTTCTTTTCGCTGTCGGTTTCTTTCGCCTCAAAAACCCACTTTTTGTTGGTGTAATAGGCAAACAGCACCGCCAGAACCCATTGGATTATCTGGGCGGCAACACGGACGAAATTGTAAGCCACTCCCGTCTCCGACACGCCAAGCAGCCTCGCGGCAAAAAGAATGAGGAAATAGCTCCCCGTTCCCACCACGGTGGTCAGCACCCCGAAAACAAGGTACATCAATATCTCTCTGTGTTTTTTCAATAGATTCTTCATTTTTAAAGTCCTTTAAGCTTTTTGTTTTCGGGAGGCGAAATCCCTCCCCTACAGACACGCCGCAACACGGTTACCGAAAATTTACCGATTCTCCGCCGCCGCTTCTCTGACGCCGTAGAACTCCTCAAAAACCTGAGCGGCGATACCCGAGCAATAAAGTCCCGACGCACCGCCTTCAAGAACCGCCGAAATAACTATCTGCGGGTCGTTGTAGGGTGCCGCGGCAACGAAAAGACCGTTGTCGTTTGCGGCGTTGGTCTGTGCCGTACCCGTCTTTCCGCCCACCGTAACAGGCACGTTTTTCATATAGGTGGAGGCGGTATAGCTGTTGTATATCATACTCCGCATACCCTCCTTGACAACAGACAGCGAATAATTGCCGATAGGCGTGCTGCTTGCCACATAGGGGGTGTACTTTTCGATTATTTCGTCGGTATAGTTTTCACGAACCGAATCAAGAATATGCACGTTGTATCTGGTTCCGCCGTTGAGCAGGGTCGCCACGTAGTTAGACAGCTGCAAGGGCGTAAAGGTGTTGTCCGACTGACCTATCGCCGCCGAAATGGTGTCACCGGGATACCAATTTCCAAGTCCGTGAGCGGAGCGGTATTCCTCACCCGCCAGAATACCCACAGCCTCGCCAAGCTCAATTCCGGTGGGCTGGCCAAGACCGTATATCTTGCAATATTCGTTCATTCTGTCAATTCCCAGTCGGTATCCCACTTCACAGAAGAAGCAGTTGCACGACACGGTTATCGCCTGTTTTACGTCTATATATCCGTGTTGGTCGGGATACACCCAACACTTTAATCCATACGAGCTGTACCTGGTGTAAACACCCGGACAGTTGACGGTAGTATTCTCGTTTATCTCGCCCTCTTCAAGAGCCGCCACCGCCATTCCAAGCTTAAAGGTGGAACCGGGGGTATAGGTTCCGTAAAGCACGCGATTGGTAAGCGGCTTTGCGGGGTCTTTAAGCAGGGCGTTGTAATTGGCGTTGTAGGTAGTCAGATCATAGGTCGGATAGGAGGCAAGCACAAGCACGCCGCCGTTTGACGGATCAACCGCGGTAAACGCACCCGCTTCCTCACCCTTGCAGTACCTTTTCGCAAACTCCTCAAGGGCGTCCTCTGCCGCCACCTGGAGGTCGATGTCGATAGTCAGCCACACGTCCTTGCCGTGCTTTGGCGGGGTCTTGACCACACGGCTGATTATTCTGCCCTCGGCGTCCTCCACCACCTCGGCGACACCGTCGGTGCCGTGCAGATACTCCTCAAAAAGAGCCTCTATGCCTGAAATTCCGACAATCGAATTTATGGGATAACCCAGCTCGGTGTAATAATCTATGGTATCCGAGGTTATGTAGCCCACACTTCCTAAAATGTGCGACAGATATCCCGGATAGTTATACTGTCTGTATCGGCTCTGGGGAAACTCTATGCCCACCGCATTCTTCTCGCGGACGTAAGCCACCGTTTCAAGCGGCACGCTGTCGCAGAGAACGTAGGGTGCGTACACGCCGAAGTCCTCGGCGTTCATATTGTATCTTACGCGAAGAATGGCGTCAATTTCCGCATCGGTGTAGATCCGCTTCCCTCCCTCTTCGCCAAGCAGGTCGTATTTTTTTACGTACTTATCAATAAGCTCGCCGGGGCGGTCAACCTCCCACTCTCTCCGTTTGAGAACCAGTTGATAGGTTTTGTAGTCGGAGGAGGTTTTATCTGACAGCGATGCTTTTGGTGTCAAGTTGGGGTATTTCCCATCAAAAGGAAAATAATCCTTAGCATAATCGGGCTCGAACCGCTTTTCGGCGTCATTTTTTTCCATCTCTTCGAGAGCCTCAAGCGCCACAAGCACCGAACGGTTATTTTCGTGAATATCACCCGGCATAGCGTAATAGTTAAAGGTCATGGCATACGCCTCTCTGACGGTGGCAATAACCTTTCCGTCGCGGTCGCAGATGTCTCCGCGTTTTGCGGGTATGGAAACCTCATACTGATAGGTAGTTCCGTCGTACATTCTTCCGGTTATCTGCTCCTTAAGCGAAAGCTCGTAGGTAATCAGCCTGATGGCAAAAAGCACGAAAACAAGAGCAAACAGGGCGGCAAAAGCCAGATAGCGTTTCGCGAAACCATTTCCGTCCATAATATTCACTCCTTTCCGTGTATTTTAAGATTTTTATATCACAAATATTTGCATATTTTCTTTAATGGAACGTACAATGCGATTCCTAAAATAAAGGTTCCCGCAAGCTCGGGCAGGACAGTCTTTCCGAGCACCGCCCACAGCTGAAGCTCTTCCGAAAAGAGCAGGCAGCATATGAGCGAATATGCGGCTTTCATCAGTCCGCCGCCAAACACGTATATGCACCATACGGCAAAGCCGCCCTTGAAAAATTTTTCTACCAGCAAGCCCGAAAGAAATCCCGCCACACCGTAAACAAGCGGTAAAAAGGCAAGCCCCACGTCTCCCAGAGCATAGGACACCGCACCTGCGGCAACTCCGTAGATGCTCCCCGCAACCGGACCGCAAAAACATCCCACTCCTATTGACGCAATCAGCGACAGGTCGGGAATCGCCCCAAAAGGTTGGATTATTCCAAGAAAAGAGGTCTGGAGCAGAGCCGCAAAGAACATCAGCGCAAAGCCCACAAGTGCTTTTTTCAGCAAAAGGGCAACACCACGGTCAAGCTTCATCTTTTATCTCACAAATTCCGCCAGGTCGTTTTCGGTAAGTCCAAGCACATCGGCAAAAATGCCGCAAACAGAAGCGTATTCGTCGTGACCTGCGTCGGTATGCGAATCGCTTCCGAAGGTGAACTTACAGCCGCACTCCTTGGCAATTCTGAAGCCTCTCAGCTTTTCGGAGGCAAGTATCGCCTCTTTGTCGTTCTTAACGCCCGAAGTGTTTATCTCCACAGCTATGCCCTTGTTGGCTGTGCTGTCATAGATACGGCGGTATTCGTCGTCGCTTATCAGCTTCATCAATATTTCGTTATCGTAAGGACAGCAAACAGCCTCAAAGGGGTGAGCCATCGAAAGAACGTACTTGCTGACCTCGGAATTGATGATATTATAGTAGGCATCTATCATAAACTGCTTATGATTTTCGTAGGGCTCGTAAAGCTCCTTGGGCATCATCATATGCGTGTGAGAGTTGGGAACTATTATAAAATCGAACTGCTCGGCAACCGCGGGGGTTATGGCAGGGCTTTTTGTTATGGGATTGTACTCGGTCTCGCAGCCGAAATACACCTTTGCGTTACCGAAATCGACGCCTTCAAGCTCTTTTTTCAGCTCCAAAACGTGGTCAAGACCCTGGCGTTTATAGAAATTGTTCCAGGGTTCGCCGCATTTTTCGTCCCAGAAGTGGTCGGCAAAGCCTATTTTGTTAAAGCCCAGCTTTTTGGCGGTATTTGCGTAATGCTGTACGGTTGCGCTGTCCTTTGCGCAGACCGACAAATGCGTATGTACGTGAAAGTCGTGTGTAATTTTCATAATATAACTCCTTCAAGCCTCCCTTGTCAAAGGGAGGCTAAGATGTAAATCCCTCCGCCAAGCGAAGCGTTGTCCCCCTCACTTTAACAAAGAGTCTAAACTTTAAGGGGGAACCGCAAAGTTCCCCCTTGGTGTCACCCTCTTACGAGGGGAATTGATTAAATTTTGTTTCAGACCTTATCAGTCTGCTGTCATCGCCTGGATCTTGAAGTTATCGAACTTTGTACCAAAGTCAACAACGTCACAGAATCTGAATGTGAACGCGTCGCCGTAGCCTGCGTCGTCATAGTCGAACGTAGCAACCGAACCGATAGGCTGACCGTCTACGAAGATGTAAGACTGCTTTGCCTCGATATCGCAAACAACGTCGAGGGTTACCCACTTGCCGTCCTCAATAGCGGCAGACTTACCCGCGAACTGGTTAATAAGATCGTCGGTTACTTCGGTCGTCCAAGTATTCTTGTCTGTACCGTTAAGAGCCTTTGTAGCAAGAGACTTAAGAACGGGAACGTACTTAACCTGCCATATCCAGCCGTTCTTCGTACCAACCTTTGTTCCATTGTTGTTACCGGGAACGAAGGAAATTACAGAGTTATCTCTCCAGAAGCTGTTGGGGTTACCTGTAACCTTCATATCAACAGTGATGGAATAGTAGCTGAGATCCTCGAACGCCTTCTTGTCGTAGTCGAGCCAGGTTGTGGAGTTAACGCCCCAAACCGATCTGTCGCCGTCCTTTTCGTATGTGTTGTTACCGTCGGAAACGAGTCTGAACAAGGGGTAATCCTTGATCTGCTCTGCAACGGGCACGTCAAAGTCAAGAGCAAGGATAACATCGCTCTTCATATAGCCGTTAACAACATTCTTACACTTTGTACAGTTCTGAACAACGCCCTCGGAGGTGAATTCCCACTTAGCGCTTGCCGTATCGTGTTCAAACTTTGTCTGGATAGCGGAACACTTTGTACACTTTCTTGCCCATTCGCAGTTAGCACCCGACTCGTACCAGTCAGCGTATACGTGCTTATGAACGCTGGAACCGCCTGCACAGGATACGTTGTACGCACCGCTGTTCTCGTCCCAGTAGTCGCCGAACTCCATTGCGTTCCAGTCAGCGTCTGTGCCTGCGTATGTAATGGTTGTAAGGAGGTCGCAGTCGTAGAACGCCCAACCGCCGATAGCGGTAAGCTTGGACATAATATCAACAACCTCAAGGCTGTAGCACTCGAAGAATGCGTCGTTGCCGATCTTCTCAAGACCTGCGCCGAGAGTTGCCTCTGTAAGGTTGTAGCAACCCATAAACGCACCTGTGGAAAGAGTCTTAACGCTGTCGGGAATAACGATAGTATCAAGAGCTGTGCAGTACATAAACGCCTTCTCACCGATAGTCTCAACGCCCTCGGCAAGAACTACGTCAGCAAGATTAATGCAACGGTTGAATGCGTTGTTACCGATCTTCTTTACAGAAGCGGGAATAACAACCTGAACAATATTTTCGTTGTCAGCAAAAGCGCCGCTGGAGATAGCAACAACGGGCTTGCCCTCGTATGTCTCGGGAATAACGATCTGAGCGTCAGCACACTCGCCGATACCCTCAACAATGCAGTTTCCGTCGCCGTCAACCATTATAGCAAGACCTGCGCTTGCCTTAGCCTCCGCACCGCAAACGGAACACTTGCCGTTCTTATAATTGTGGGGAGCGAGAGGAAGTGCTGTCTGTGCAACGACTGTCTTTCCGCAATCGGAACATACAACGCCGTCTGTAAGGCCCGCCTTTGTACAGGTGGACTCAACAGCCGCGAGAGTCTTATTGGTATGGATATGATCGTCTCCGACATCAACACCGGGGCCGGGACCGGGTGTAACTGTACCGGGATCCTCTGTACCGGGTGTAACCTCACCGGGACCGTCGGTAACAGCAGGTGTTTTTGCAGGCTCCTTGCTTCCGCCGCACGCTACGAGAGCGAGGCAAAGAAGGAGAGCGAGAAGAACAAGTGAAAGTTTTTTCATTTCTTTTTTCTCCGTTTCAAGAATTTTCCACACAAGAAAACGGTGCAAATCGCGTAGTTTGCCCAAAGTGTGGGTTTACAGAATACATTCTACCACATTTTCTTTCGTTCGTCAACCGACTTTTTGCAAAAATAGTAAGCAAAAGCAAAAGTTTGTAAATTTTCACTATTTTCGAGGTCTTTTTTTGTACAAAGAGACAAAAACATTTTGCCGCGAGGACACCGAACCCCCGGAGGAACGGCAGATAAATGAATGTTTGGCGGCGAGGGATGTGTTCGCACCGCACCCATAAGAGCCCCCACGCCAGTGGGTGCGAGTCAAGGCTGCACAAGCCTTGTCGCTCACCGCAGTGAGCGAAACTCCCCAAAACGGCGTTTTTCTTTTTGCGAACTTTTTCTTTTTGCGCCTTTGGC
>JAFTLM010000201.1 GCA_017455945.1 Clostridia bacterium
GCCCCCACGCCAGTGGGTGCGAGTCAAGGCTGCACAAGCCTTGTCGCTCACCGCAGTGAGCGAAACTCCCCAAACGGCGTTTTTCTTTTTGCGAACTTTTTCTTTTTGCGCCTTTGGCTTCAAAAAGAAAAAGTGGACTATCGGCTTGGATAGCTTTATTTCTGTAGGCTTACAGCGGTTTTGTAAGGCATAATTCGGAACTCCGCTTTTCTTTGACACAAAAGGCGCAAAGAAAAGCTCCAAAAGAAACGCCGAGTGCCTGCGGGCACAAGAGGTCGCTTTTTGCAAAAAGCTCCGCAAAAACCTTTCTGGACTTGGCGAGTGCGAACACACCCCTCGCCGCCAAACTATAATTTATCTCCCATCACAACAAAAGAGGCTATCAATCTGACAGCCTCTTTGTTTCTTAAAGAGTTTTGAGGTATGTACAAAGTGCTTTGAGGTTCTCGGGTGTTTTATCTCCGCCTCCCTCAAAAGAAACGGTAGCGTCATATCCACCCTTGCGGAGGTAGTCGAAGAACTGCTTATAGTCCGCACCGTCATCGGGTGTAGGCATATTTCTCTTGCAGGGACTTGCGATGTGCGTGTGAACGATATCCTTTGCAAGGCCCTCAAGCTTGGACATCTTCTCGCCGTTCTGCATAAGGTGGTAATAGTCTACGTGACCTCCTACGTTGGCACATCCCGTATCCTTGGCAAGCTTGACAGAATCCTCAGCGGTGTTGATTATGTTGCACTCCTCCGTACGAAGGGGCTCTATGCAGACAGACTGACCGTTCTTTGCGGCAGCTTCGGCAAATATCTGAGTTACCTTTACAAGCTGCTCCATTGCTTTGTCAAAGCTGAAGCCCTCGGGAACTATCTTTGCCTTGGAAGAACCGAAAACAAGCATTTTTACTCCAAGCTTTGCAAGCTTTGCGAAGCTCTTTTCGGCAAAATCTTTTATCTTATCAAAATCAACGTCGGGACCCGTAAGTCTGAAGTCGGGAGGAACCAGTCCGTTGCAGGCATACATAAAGCTCTCAGGAAGCTCGCCTGCAAGCTTGAGCATATCGTTGTATTTTCCGTCGTCCATAGAGTAAACAGCCCAGTTACTGACCTCCACGTAGTCAAAGCCAAGCTCATACGCCTGTTTTATTTCTTTAGCTCTTGATTCGCAAAGTCCTATTTTCATAACAATATCCTTTCAATAACCCATTTGGGATCTTTACAAGGCTATGATAACACATTTTCTTCAAAAAGTCTATACTTTTTCAAAAAAATCTTCTTTATCAGGTAAAAAATGTTGACATGCCGAATTCAAAATGTTATACTAAATAATACGAACTGACGGATATATTAAGGAGATTCTATTCATATGACGTACGCGCGGATTTGCGAAATACTTATGGACGCAGGCATTGAAAACGCCGATTTTGAAGCGGCTCTTATGATAAACTTTTTCTGTGGAAAAAGCCGTGCGGAAGTTCTTGCGTTTCCCGATGCCGATTACAGTGACAAGAAACTTTTTGAAGCGATAGACAAACGCTGCGAACGTTATCCCTTACAATACATCTTCGGCGAGTGGTACTTTTACGGAGAAACCTATACGGTGAACGAAAACTGTCTTATTCCCCGCCCCGACACCGAGCTTCTTGTGGAATATGCGATAAAAAATCTCCCGCACAAAGCCCGTTTTGCCGATTTGTGCACGGGAAGCGGCTGTATTGCCGTATCAACTCTTGTTCACCGTCCCGACACAACGGCTGTAGGACTTGACCTTTTCCCAAAAACCGCGGAGCTTGCGGTGCACAACGCCGAAAGGAACGGCGTGAGCGAGCGTTTTGAAGCGGTCTGCTCCGACCTTTTGGGTGAAAATCCGTTTAAAGAAAATGAATTTGACGCCATAATTTCCAATCCTCCGTATATTCGCACGTCGGTGGTTGACACTCTTGAGGAGGAGCTTTTCTCCGAACCCAGGGCGGCACTTGACGGCGGTGAGGACGGGCTTGTGTTCTACAAAAAGATACTTTCCGATTACACCGGAAGTTTGAAAAACGAAGGCTTTATCCTTTTTGAGATAGGGTATGACCAAAAAAAAGACATTGCCGAGCTGGCTGATTTTTACGGCTTTGGCTGTGAGGTACAAAAAGACCTTTCGGGCAACCCCAGAATGACAATTTTAAAGAAAAAACATTAAACAGACAGGAGAAACAATATGGAACGCATCATCAAAAGGCTTCACGATGGTTTTAAGTTTATAAAACTCCCCATCAAAGAAATCGAAAAAAATTTTTCCTCCCCCGAGCTTGACGACAGTGCTTGGGAAAGCGTGACAGTTCCCCACGACTGGGCGATAGGGCACGATTTTAAAAAGGAATACGACATCACATATCGCAACATAACTGCGGACGGTATAACAAAGCCTATAGAGCAGTCGGGACGCACGGGAGGACTCCCCACGGTGGGAATAGGCTGGTACAGACTTCCGCTTGATATCCCCGCGGAAAGCAAGGGAAAAATACTTGAGCTTATATTCGACGGCGTTATGTGGGAGTGCGAGGTCTACGTAAACGGCAAGCTTGTGGGCAAAAACCACTTCGGTTACCTTTCCTTTACGGTAGACATTTCTGATGCGGTAAATTACGGCGGTGAAAATCTGCTTGCGGTAAAGGCTGTCCTTAAATATGATTGCAGCCGTTGGTATCCGGGTGCGGGTATTTACAGAAATCTTTACTTGGTTGAAAAGGCAAGAAACTCGGTTAAGTATTGCGGTATCAAAACTCAAATCGACACGGCGGCTGACGGAAGTAGCGCCGATATCGAGCTTACCGTTGACACCTGCGGAAATCCCGATTCCTTTAAATTTGAGATCGTGGACAGAGACGGCAACACAGCATTAAGCGGCGAAGGTATAAAAGTATGCAACGTCAAGCTTGACAGACCTCATCTGTGGACACTTGAAGAGCCTTATCTCTATACACTTAAGGTATCTGCTATCAAAAACGGCGAGGTTACGGACAGCGACACCGTTCGCATAGGCTTCAGAAATTGCAAATTCACTCCCGACAAGGGCTTTTTCCTCAACGGCAAGCCCACCAAGATATACGGAATTTGCATGCATCACGATATGGGTATTTTCGGTGCGGCTATAAATTATTCGGTACTCCACCGTCAAATAGAGATAATGCACGAAATGGGCGTAAACTCTATACGCACCTCCCACAATCCGCCTGCTCCCGAGCTTTTGGATATTTGCGACGAAATGGGTATCCTCGTTATGGACGAGTTGTTTGACGAGTGGAAGCTTCCAAAGATAGAAAACGGGTACGCGCAATATTTTGAGAAACACTCGGAAAGCGACGCGGTTGCTATAATCCGCCGTGACATCAACCACCCCTCAGTATTTATCTGGAGTATCGGAAACGAAGTTGAAGAACAAAAATATTCCGACGGTGCCCAAGTTGCGCAGCGGCTTACCGATATCTGCCACCGCGAGGACAGAACAAGGCCTACCACCAGCGGATTTAACTTTTATCCCCAGGCAGAAGAAAACGGGCTGTACGACCCCGTTGACCGTGTGGGGCGTAATTACAAACCTCAC
>JAFTLM010000202.1 GCA_017455945.1 Clostridia bacterium
CGGGACGAGTGGGGCAGAAATTACAGGTAACGGCACGTCCGACAAGCTTTCTTCCGTCGTCGTGCAAGGCGTACATAGGATTAACGCCGCCACCCACGAACTGGTTCTCGTAGCCCTTTACGAATATGGGCTTCCAGACCTCTTCAAGGGTCATTTCGTGGAGTTTCTTTAAGTATTTATCCTCGACGCGGGGTCTGCCGTCGTCAAATCTCTCGCCCTTCCATTGAGGGGTAAGGGCAATTATCTCGTCTCTGTCATTAAAATGCATATCTTTTCTCCTTTTTATGTTGGAATGTGTTTAACGGTATGTTTTTTAGAATATAAATCAATCGTTCACAATCGAATATCCGTAAGGTTCAAGGGATATCTTTCGTCCGTCGTGAACAAACTCAACGCTCTCTTTTGATACGTTGGCGTAAAGCGTTATCTTTTCGTTGCCCGCAACACGCGAAAAGCTGACGATTTTTTCTTTGTACTCGGTTTCGTTCCAGACAACCTTTCCCTCATAAAGAGGCCTGCATTTGCGTTTGAGTTCTGCAAGCTCACGCACCTTCGCCATTCTCTGTTTCGCCGTCTCGTCCTCGGCTCTCGACCAGTCGATGCCGTAATATCCGCCGTAGAAGCGATTTGCAAAAAAGCTGTGTCTGCCGCAATCGGCTATCTCGTTTCCGTTATAGATAAACGGAACACCGTCTATCATAAAGTTTATGACCAGTGCCAGCTCACCGCAAGCGGCTCCGTTTACCTTCTCCATACGCTCGTCGTAAGCGTCGTTTGAAACGTCGTGGTTCTCATATGCACGGCACTGGAGAGCACCCTCGGGAAGCAGGTCAAAGTCCTTCTGCCACTGCTCGCGAACCTTTGTGGCATCAAACTTTCCGTTAAAGATGTCACGCATAGCGTAGTAGGTCCAGTCAAGTCCGTAGTTTGCGTCGCAGAAATCACGCACGAACTCGGGAAGTCTGCCCTCGTTGAGGAAAATAAATTCGGGCTTTATCTCGCGGACACGCCTCGCACCCTCGCACCAAAAGTCAAGAGGGCATTTATCACCCACGTCAAGGCGATATCCGTCCACGTCAAATTTTTCGACAAAATACGTCATATTATCCCAGAGATACTCGCACAGCTCGGGACAGTCAAAGTTTATCGTAGCAAAGCAATAGCTGTTTAACTGCAGACTTCCGTCCTCGTTTCGCTTTACAAAATCAGGGTGGTCCTCAAACATTTTCGCCTTGGGTCCGCAGTGCATATAAACCAGGTCAAGCATAACCTTAAGCCCAAGCGAGTGGGCCTTCTTGACAAAGCTGTCAAGGGCGGCGTCATCGCCGTACTCGGGGTCTATCATAAAGTAGTCGCTTATGCGGTAGCTGTTTTGAGGATTGCCCGAGCCCGACGCCTTCTGACGCTTGCTCCAATAGTCCTCGTTCATATCGTCGTCCGACAGCACCACAGGGCAAAGATAAACAAAATCCGCACCGGTGCTTGCCACGTGTGGGAGCTTCTCCTCGGCAGCCTTCAGCGTGCCTTCGGGAGTAAATGTACGCAAATTTATTTGATACACCACCGACTTTTTCCACCAGCTCGGTGTTTTCATTGCAGTTTCTTTCATTGTTAAACCTCCGTATTTAATATTAATCCGATTCCAGTATACCACCCTTTAGCCCCAAAATCAAACACAATATTACGAAAAACTTACACTATGTTACGATACGCATAAAACAGCGGTTTTCGGTTATAATAATAAATAAAAACAGAAACCGAGGATAAAGAGATGAGCGAAGAACAAAAGAATAACACCCCGGACGAAACCAAAGACGGCAACCTGGTGGTAAAGACCTCAAAGGGAACCATTCACTGTATGTCGATAATCGGGCAGATAGAGGGACATTACATCTCGCCCGAAAACCAACC
>JAFTLM010000203.1 GCA_017455945.1 Clostridia bacterium
GACCACGAGCATCATCACGATCACGGTCATCATCACCACCACGCTGACGAAGTTTTCTCCAACTGGGGCAGAGAGACCGCAAAGAAATTCACTTTCGACACAATCAAAAATATTCTCTCCGAGCTTGAAAAGAGCAAATACGGCATTGTTCTTCGTGCAAAAGGTATCGTAGCGGGCGAGGACGGCAAGTGGATACACTTCGACTTCGTTCCCGAAGAGGCAAACGTTCGCTACGGTGAAGCCGACGTCATCGGAAGAATTTGCGTAATTGGCTCAAAGCTGGACAACGAAGAACTTTCCGATCTTTTCGGGATAAAATAAGGAGGAGCTATGGTTCAAAAAAGACCTACTCCGGTATATATTTTCACCGGATTTCTTGATGCCGGAAAGACAAAATTTATAAACGACACCCTCCAAAGTCCCGATTTTGCCGCAAAAAAAGGCACGCTTCTGATTGTCTGCGAAGAGGGCGAGGGCGAATACGAACCCTCAATGTTCGCCTCTGACGAGGTCTATATGGCAACGGTAGAGGACGAGGACGATCTTACACCCGATTTTTTGGCATCACTTGCCGAAGGCAAAAAAATAGATCAGATAATGGTAGAATACAACGGTATGTGGATGCTTGACAACCTCTACCGAAATCTGCCCTCCGATTGGGGAGTAGTTCAGGAATTTTCGTTTTTTGACGCCTCCACGATTCTCACCTACAACGCCAATATGAGAACACAGGTAGTTGACAAGCTTCAGAGCTGTGACCTTGCCATTTTCAACCGCATAGGAGACGACGCGGACATAATGCCCTTCCACAAGCTTGTACGTGCCGTATCGCGAGGTGCCGACATTGTTTATGAACGAGAAAGCGGAAAAATAGAACGTGACGAAATAGTGGATCCCCTTCCCTTCGACGTAAACGCACCGATTATCGAAATTGCCGACACCGATTTCGCTCTTTGGTACAGAGATATGAGCGAAAAACTGCCCGAATACGACGGAAAAACGGTCAAGTTCAAGGGAATGGTATTAAAGAATCCAAAGTTAAAGTCCAACGAAATGGTTGTGGGCCGCAAGATAATGACCTGCTGTGTCGATGACACCACTTTTTCGGGTCTTGTTTGCAGCTATAACGGCGCCCCCTTCTTTGAAAACCAGACCTGGGTAACGGTAAGTGCAAAAATAGAACTGAAAAAGCACCCGCTTTATCAGAACAAAGGGCCCGTATTAAACGTAATATCGGCAGCCCGCACCGATGCACCCGAGGTAGAAGTAGTCACGTTTGCCTGAACACACGGAAAACAAATAACACAAAAAGAGCTGTCAACGACGGCTCTTTTTTGTTGGACTGCGGCTAAGCATTAAACTGTAGTTCCCCTCTGATTTAGATTTCAACTCTGAAAAAACGACTGCATTATAAAATGCAGTCGTTTTTTACAGATCAAAAAGGTGTTGAATCAATATCTTTATACCCATAAACACAAGGACTATTCCACCGGCAAATTCTGCACGCGATTTGTATTTTGCCCCAAACACGCTTCCTATTTTTACGCCAACAAAGCTCAATACAAAGGTTACAACACCAATAAGTGCAACAGCAACCAAAATATTAAAATTGGCATAGTTCTGCTTTTGTGCAATAAGAGATATGCCTGCTGCCAGAGCATCTATGCTTGTAGCAACTGCCATTATCGCCATAGTCAAAAACGCAAATGACGCATCTGTAGCATCGCATTCGTCTTTGTCAAAAGCTTCAAATAACATTTTACCGCCGATAAAAGCAAGCAACACAAAGGCAATCCAGTGGTCAAAGGTTTTTATGTACGTATCAAAAGTGCTTCCGAGAATATAGCCAAGCAACGGCATCAACGCCTGAAAACCGCCGAACCACAATCCAGCAAGAAACATATGCTTAAACTTTACTTTTCCGACTGCCAGCCCCTTACACATTGCTACTGCAAAAGCATCCATAGATAAACCAACAGCTATTCCCAACAAATCAACAAACATTTTCTACCCTCTTTGAATTTAATAAGCAATATGATTTTATCACAACACATCAAAAAAGTCAATATCTATTTCTTCCCAAAGCAAAATTATCCCACAAAACAAGAATTCCGGTAAGGCGAGCCTTACCGGAATTCATAGGTGGGGTTTAGAATTGCTTATCCAATTCTATTTAAACGTATCAACTCGGTTGATACAGTGAATAGTTCTAACTGTTTAACGTCAACAATTACGCAAGAGTAGAAGGAAGTCTGTCGAAGTCGTAGATTGTGTA
>JAFTLM010000204.1 GCA_017455945.1 Clostridia bacterium
AGACAGCATCTATCAGGTTCTTTACAACATTTGCGAAAACGCCGTAAAGTTTTCGGTAAAAGGCGGAGAATACAAAATAAAAATCTCTTATCAGGATGCAAACAAACATAAAAAAATAGCCGTAAGCGTATTTAACAACGGCGAAGGAATCCCACAGGAAGATCTTAACTTTGTTTTTGAAAGATTTTACAAGGCTGACAAGAGCCGTGGAAAAGACAAAAAAGGCGTGGGACTTGGTATGTTTATAGCCAAAACTATAATTGACGCACACGGAGAAAGCATCAGCGTCAAGAGCCAAGAAAATCTTTATTGCGAATTTACATTCACCCTTGCTTGCGGTGAAAACGAACACGCATAAAAATAGTTTATCAGAGGTTACTTTATGGATGAAAAATTTTTAAACGAAGACAGCAACAACTCCTCCCTCGATTCAAGTGCTGACACTCAAAACCTATCCGAATCGATCGATGCGGTTGAAGGCGAACTCGAACAGACTGCAGATGACACAACACCGACTGAAGAGGACTGCTGTCAAGAAAATATGATTGAGGAACCCGATTCGGCAGAAGTACCGAAGGTCGAGCCTTCCGCGTACGCTTTCCGCTGGGATTACGCTTCCCAAGCAAATTACGATAGGCAAATGTACGTGAAAGGCACGAAAAACCGCGGAGTGACAACATACGTTATCATATTGATCGTTACCTTTATGCTGTCGGTATCGGCTGTTATAGCCTCGGTTATTATAGGAAATTCCATGCAACAATCGGCTCCGCAGTTTAAAGAGCACATTCCTATGAAATACGATGATGCTCTCGCACTTGACGAGCTTTATCAGGTTTGTCTTCCCTCTTACGTTGCCATAAGCGTCAACACAGGCAGCGGAGAAGGCACAGGTTCGGGAATAATTATTACCGAAGACGGATATATATGCACCAACTATCACGTTGTTGAAGGGCACAAAAAGATAACCGTTATTACCTACGACAAAAAGGAATATACAGCGGAATATATTGACGGTGATGAAACCAACGACATTGCGGTTATTAAAATCAACGCACAAAATCTCCCGAAAGCGGTTTTGGGAAAATCATCAGAAACCAGAATCGGTGAACGTGTTATGGCTATAGGAACCCCTTTCAGCAAAAACTATGCCGGCTCTATGACTGTTGGCTATGTTTCGGGAGTTGACCGTTTGTATTCTGTAAAAAACGACAACGGAACGGTTAAAAAGACGTTGAAGCTGCTCCAGACAGACACAAGCGTAAACCCCGGAAACTCGGGCGGACCTCTTTACAATATGAACGGAGAGGTGATCGGAGTTGTTACTCTTAAGATTGCCGGAAGCAGTTACGAGGGTATGGGCTTTGCTCTCCCCATTGACGGCGTAAGAAATATGATTTTTGACATTATAGAAAATGGAAAGATCACCGATGAAAACGCCGGAAGTGCGGTCAAGGGAGCCGCTCTCGGAATAAGCGGGCACGCTGTAAAAGAAGATCAGAAGTATTTAATGACTTCTCAATATTGCATCGAGGTTCAAAGCGATGACGAGGGAGATTTTATCGAATGGTCCTCTACCGGTCTTTTCATGGAAAAGGTCTACGTTACCGACACGGAAACGCTGAATGCTTTAGGGCTTGAAGGTGCGTACCCATACCACGCTCCCGCAACAGGTGTCTTGGTTAAAACCACGTCCGAAGGCTTTGACGCTGCAGAAAAGCTTCAAATAGAAGATGTTATTATTTCCGCAAACGGAGTTTCCTGCGGAGAGATGTCTACTCTTCAAGAAATCATTTTCAACAGCCGTGCAGGCGACATATTAGAGCTTGAAGTTTTCCGCAACGGTGAAATTATAAACGTATCGGTTGAGCTTGGATATTCAAATTCAATGGAATAAAGCATAAAAGAGGCTGACTTTCAGCCTCTTTTATGCGTGTCGGGACTTTCTCGACACGCTGGGAGACTTCGAAAAAGGTAGGAATATTTTTCGTTCTTGCATTCGTCGGCGTACAAAAGTACGACAGAGTGCAAGAACGGAAAAAGCAAGCAAGCACAAGGCTTTCTCGATGAAAGCCTTGTGCTTATCATTTTTACAGATACATTTTTCTTTTTACAAGTTGCCGTTTCTTTTCCTTCATCGCTTGCGGTAGAACAGCTTTTTCGACAGTCTGAAAAGAGGCTGATTTTCAGCCTCTTTTATACTGCCAGTTCCTCTTTAAGAAACGCCATTATCTTCTTTTCCTCTCGGGATACTTTTACCTGAGAGATTCCGAGAACGTCCGCAGTTTCCTGTTGTGTCATATTTTTATAGTATCGCAAAATCACTATTTGCCGCCACACAGGCGGCATTTTTGATATTGCTTGAGACAGTGCTATACGGTCTGACGTTTTTTCTATTTCGTTGTCATCATCTGCAATTCTGCTTTCCAAAGTCAACGCAGATTCTTCGTTATTCATCGTGCTTGAAAGCGACATAACGGGTGCTGCCGCATCCAACGCCACCGCCGCCTCTTCCGCACTTACTCCGCATATTAACGCCAGCTCCTCTATACGCGGTTCTCTGCCGTCCTCGCCTATTATTTTGTTTCTGGCATTCATCAACTCCATTCCAAGCTTTTTGTGATATCGGCTTACTTTAATCAAACCATCGTCTCGCAAATGCCTCCTTATTTCGCCTATAATAAGCGGCACTGCATAGGTAGAAAAAGTGGTCTCACGTTCAAGCTCAAAGCTTCTTATTGCCTTTATCATACCAATCGTTCCTATCTGGAGGAGATCCTCCATATCAACGCCTCGGTCTCTGAATCTGTATGCAATACTTCTCACCAATCCCGCGTTGGTACTTATAAGCTTCTCTGTGGCTTTTAGGGCTTCTTTTTCGTCCGCCGTCTGGGCTATATAGATAAGCTCACGGTTTTCAGAATATTTTTCACACGGTTGCATAGACTAAACCTTTCATTCTAATTTGTATGTAGATTGTTCAGTCTTTTGGTCATTGTAACAGAAGTTCCCTTTCCGGGTACAGAACGCACCGAAAGCTTGTCCATAAAGCTTTCCATAACCGTAAAGCCCATTCCGCTTCGCTCGCTTTCCGCATCGGTGGTAAAAAGCGGCTGACGTGCCTGCTTTACGTCGGCTATACCGCACCCTTTATCTTTTATACTTATCACTACTAAGTCGGTATCGTAAATCTTCACGTCTATGTAGATATCGCCGATTCCGTTTTTATATCCGTGAACTATACAGTTCGTTATTGCCTCGGAAACAGCACATTTTATATCGGCAATATCTATAGCCGTTGGATTTGCCTGAGCACAAAAAGCGGCTATAACCGAACGGGCAACGCCCTCGTTTACCGAAAGAGACGGTATAACAAATTTTATCTGATTAACACAACTTCTTTTTTTCATTTTATTTCCTCTCACTTTTCAAATTTTACTATGCGTTCCAAGCCTGCCAAGTGACATATTTTCTGAACGCTTTTGCTTGGTTTCTTAACGGTAAGCGTGCCGCCTTGCTTTTGCGAAAGTGCCACTCTACCCATAATAAATCCCAGTCCCGAGCTATCCATAAAATCAATATTCTCCAAATTAAGTACAACTTTCTTCGGGGTATATTTCTTTATAAGTCTATCTGCTTCAGATCGTAATTTTACAGCGTTATGGTGGTCTATCTCGC